>NZ_JBLWEM020000054.1:0-16868 GCF_048287365.2 Candidatus Electronema sp. JC
GCGTTTGAGCTTCTGACCATAGACGTTCAGTCGTCGGGAAAAGCCGGTGGAGCTGGCGCGTATAGGCATCATGCGCAGGCCCGTTCTCTTGCTCAGGACTGACCCGCTCCGCTTCGGCACTGCTATAAACTCGCTGAGTGCTGATTAAAAAATTAATATAATCGTACTCACTTACTTTGGATTTATTCATCCTGCTAGGCTAACTGATTTTTACCAACTGCGTAACTCCTAATACTTTCCTTTGTTAGGCATGATTATTTCCTTTGTCCTTGTTTTCGTTGAACTCCAAATCCCTCAATGTAAAGACTTGCTACAGCATAGTCATATTTTTCGTTATATTTTTTCTTTGAAATCAAGCCGATACTTTCTATTTTTTTCAGAAAACTATCAAAAGAGCTTCCAGATTGAGCAAGACTTGTCTTTTTCCATATATTTTCTAATTCATTCAACTTGAAAAGAGAATATAACTCCCCTATATTGCTAAAAAAATCATTCAATTCTTGATATTCATTTTTTATAGAATCACACCGTTCTTTTGATGCTTCGGCTAAACCTTCGGTCATAGCATTCCAACGTAATAATCTATCAGCAGGGGCATTTTTTCCTTGCTGCGACTTCAATTCCACCTCACGGGCTTTTTTAAGAAGGATTGTTAATGATCTTGGATAGGTGTTATTGCTCGAGTCCGTCATTCTATTATAGACCCATTGCGCAATATACGCATTTTTCCCTTTCTGCTTTAGACCCCAAATCGGAGACAAGATTAAACGCAATGTTTCCTCGTCAGCTTGATCAAGATTACTTTCAGTCATAGGATGTATTCTATTTAAAACATTTTCTACTTTTTTTGAACTAACTACCAACCGATATGCTAATCTTAAAAAATCATTTTTATTCCATTTAAGGAGCAATGTCCTTGCGTCTCCAAAATGGCTTTTATTTGTAAAAACAAGGTTGCTCCATATGTCTTCACGTAAAAATATTTTAAATCTAATCTGAAATAAATCTTGATTATTTGTATCGTAAACTAAACGCATCAACCCTCCAAGAGCATCCTGCTGCCATTCAGTTCCTTCTCGAATGTCCTGATCCATGTCATCATAAAAAAGCCATATTTTTTTATTGTGCCTTAAAAGAAATTCATTAAAATATTTGAAAGCGTCTCTGCAATATCCGTTTATCTCACTATCTATAGCCATTTCAGATAACTTGTCAGTATGTTTAGAATTCCAATATTTTTCTTTGTCAGAAAAATAGTTTTGCAATACTAAAAATAGTTTGTTCAATTTTTTATTTTTCATTTCTTCTGAAAATTCAGGGCATGAACGATAAATACGTATTATTGCATAAATCCTCCATAAAGACAACCAATCTCCTCCTGCCTTAATTTTTTTTTGCATATCTGCAAAAATATCACTGGTTGGCCTAAAAGTATCACTATTGCCATGCGCCGATACAATATTGATATTTTCCAACCGACCATGAGAGCGTTTTTCAGCATTTTCACGATGCTGAGTGAATAATCTGTAAAGGGTTGATTTTCCAGTTCCTTTACGACCTCGAATAACCCAAACAGCATCATCGAGACAGCGGTCAAAGTCATCAGTCTTTTGAAATATTGCATCAAAATCTTGATCGAGTATGCTTGCTGCATCCCGCTCAGGAAAAGAAAGAGAGTCAATCAATTCTAATCTGTTAGACTTTGCAATAATATTTTCAGTTTCTTTTACTCCACTAATTTCTAACAATTTGTTTGCAATTGCCGCATAATAAGGAAGTGCCGTTTCTACAGGGAATTCTTCAGCTCCAGCGACACTAGGATGGTATGGAATTTGAATAAGATCGATTTCTTCTTCATCTTTGGATGAAAATCCCAAATCTGGCTTGACGTTTTCCACCATTCTTGCACCGATAATTCCCTCTGGCACAGGAGAAAGAATTATATTTGCATTAATACCGTTTGCTATTTTTAATATATTTTGAATAAATACAACACCTTCAGTGTTTTGCTTGTTAGGATATAATACAATGAAAACTTCATCTGCGATCCGCAGTAATGACAATCCTCCCCATTCATTCAAACCTGTTCTTGCATCAACAAGTATTATATCAGGTTGAAATTGATCCCATAAATCTTTTTCAAATTGTTCCCAAACATCGTCTTTGCTAAAAAACTGACTAACAGACAGCGATGCTAACCGTTTAATATAACGCTGACTTATCTTTCCAGCAGGAACAACAAATAAATTATGATCCTTTTTATAAGGATAAACAATCCCTGTGCGCCTTCCTTGATCGTTTCCACTTAACTTAATATCCTTATGAAGGCATGTTTGCCTTTCCCATAAATAATCAATCAACCCTTCGTTCAAATGTTCATCGTTTGGCGGCAGCAAGGTTTGCAATGCTGGAGCTTCCACATCCATATCTACAACAGCAACACGCTTCCCAGCTCTGATCAATTGAAAAGCTGTATGGATCAAGGCTGTTGTCCTCCCTACTCCTCCTTTATAGGAGTAAAAGACAACTCTCTTTATTTTATGGGGATATTTTTTAGAAGCATTTTTTTTCCCAGATGACAGCATGTCAACTGCATCTTGCCATGATGCAGGAACTCGCTCATATCCTCCTGCATGAAGTTCTATTCCTTCCTCATTAGCCTCTTGCGAAGTATATAATTCTATAATACCTGGGATTAGCCCTGCGTCGAGTATCAATGATTCGACCTGCTCTAATCTCTGGCTCCTGCTGTAACCTTGAAATTCATTTGAAATAATTGTTAGCAGGACAAAACCTCCTTCACCGATATCAAGCTCGAATTGATGTTGATATCTCTTGGTAAGATTTTTTCTTAATCTTTCTGCATGGTTCATAATAAATCACCTTTATTTTTATCCAACCATCTACAGACATAATCAAAACTATTTATCCATTCATCTTGGCATGTTGCCGTTTCAGCAATATAACGAATGCCGATATAATCCATTGAACTGGCTCCAAGCGGATGAGTAACCTTTTCAAGGTGTTTTAAAAACATATAATCAAGTTTCGCCTTGTCATATAATCTCGACATCCGTTTAATTGCTGTCAACAAACCATGCCCAGGATTTTTGACCGGTTGTTTGAAACAAGAATCTTTTCTCCTACCACTCGGTTGCTCCCATTCTACAACCTTGTGATAAAGGACTAAAAATGCTTTTAGGCGGCATTCAACAGCCACTCCTCCCAAATGAAATGCGGCAATTTTGTGACCGTTGAGTTGAAGTAACTCATTTGCATCTCGCCTTCTTGCTCGAAAGGCTTCATTGTAATCTTCCATTTTAACACAGATTAAACCTTCCTCAACGATTTGACATAATCCGCCCGCAAAAAATTATGCAGCAGCACAATCCCCGCCTTGGTCATGATGGATTCGGGGTGAAACTGCACGCCTTCCACGGCCAAGGTTTTGTGGCGCAGGCCCATCAGCTCGCCCTGATCGGTATGGCAGGTCGCTTCAAGGCAGTCGGGCAACGTGCTTTCCTCCACCACCAGCGAGTGATAGCGCATTCCCTCGAAAGGATTTTCCAAACCGGTGAACACGCCTTTGCCGTCATGGTGCATCGGGCTGGTCTTGCCGTGCATCACCCGGCCTGCCCGGAGCACCTTGCCGCCGAACGCCTCGCCAATGGACTGATGACCAAGGCAGACACCGAGAATTGGAATCTTGCCGCTGAAATATTGAATCGCGGCAATGGAGATGCCCGCCTCTTTCGGCGTGCAGGGGCCGGGCGAGATCAGCAGGCGGTCGGGGCGCATGACCGCGATTTCCTCCACCGTGATCTTGTCGTTGCGGAAAACCCGGATTTCCGGCGGCTGCCAGCCCTGCGGCGCATTGGGCGGCGCGGCGGCCAAGGTCTGGACGATGTTGAAAGTGAACGAATCGTAGTTGTCAATGATGACGATCACGGCAGCAGCCCCTGTTCGGCGAGTTCGACAGCCCGGCGCAGAGCGCGGGCCTTGTTGACGGTTTCCTCGAATTCCTTTTCCGGCACCGAGTCGGCGACGATGCCAGCCCCTGCCTGAATCCAAAGCTCATTGCCCTGCATGACAAAGGTGCGGATGGCGATGCAGAAGTCCATATTGCCGGAAAAACCGAAATAGCCAACCGCGCCCGCGTAGGGGCCGCGCCGCGTTGGCTCCAGCTCGTCAATGATCTTCATCGCCTGAATCTTCGGGGCACCGCTGACCGTGCCTGCCGGAAAGCAGGCGGCCAGCACGTCGAACTGGTCTTTGCCTGCTGCCAGTTTGCCGTGCACGCCGGAAACGATGTGCATGACGTGGCTGTACTGCTCCACCACCATCAGGTCGCGCACCTCGACCGTGCCGCGCTCGGCGACCCGGCCTGTGTCGTTGCGGCCCAAGTCAACGAGCATCAGATGCTCGGCCCGCTCCTTGGGATCCGCGAGCAGCTCCGCCGCCAAGGCTTTGTCCTCTTCAGCATTCGCGCCGCGCTTGCGGGTGCCAGCAATCGGGCGCAGCTCAATCTCGCCGTCCTCCAAGCGCACCAAAATTTCCGGCGAGGATCCGATCAGACAAAGATCGTCCAAGCGGAGATAAAAGAGGTAAGGGCTGGGATTGACGTGGCGCAGTGAGCGGTAGAGCAGGAAGGGATCAAGCGTGGTCGTGGTTTGAAACCGCTGCGAAAGCACCACTTGGATGATGTCGCCAGCAGCGATGTTCTCCTTGGCCCGCTCGACCATGCGGCAGAACAGCTGCTCGTCCATGTTGGAGCGGAACTCGTGCGACCCGCAACCAGCCGCAGCGCAGCTTTCCGGCAGCGGCTGCCGCAGCTTGGTAATGACCGCCGCAATCCGGGCGCAGCCGTCCGCGTGCAAAGCTGCCGCATCCTTGCCCGCTTCCGGCACCACATTGCAGACCACGGTCAGCTTTTGGCTGATGGAATCGTGAATCAGCACCAAGCGCGGGACAATGAAGGAGGAATCGGGGATATCTGACGGCGCATGGCGGTCAGGAATATCCTCAATAAAGCGGATCATGTCGTAGCCAAGGAAGCCGACCAAGCCGCCGTAAAAACGCGGCAGGCCCGGCGCGGTGCTGGCTTTGAAAGCGGCAAGCAGCTCGCGCAGCTCGGTGAGCGGATTGACTCCCTCGCGCAGCTCGGCAGCCGCGCCGCAGCGGGTCAGCGTGATCTGGCCGCCCTTGGATTGAAAGGTCAGCAGCGGATCAAGGCCGATGAAGGAATAACGGCCCCACTTTTCGCCGCCTTCCATGGATTCAAAAAGAAAGGCGTGCCGCTCGCTGCCCGCAATTTTGGCAAAAATGGTCAGCGGCGTGTCTAAATCGGCGATCACCGTGCGGTGCAGCGGCACCAGCCCGGCCTGCGCCAGCATCGCCGAAAAGGCTTCCAGATCAGGAAAATACATGTTCTGTCCTGCGCAAAAAGAAAAAGCCACAGAAGCGGAACGCTTCCGTGGCCGACAGCCCTTCCTCAACCTGCCGGTTCAGGCGGCGGCCAGAGTCCGGTTGACCCGCTTGGTCAGCCGGGAAATCTTGCGGGCGGCGGTGTTCTTGTGGATGGTGCCTTTGCCTGCCGTCTTGTGAATGACGGACATGGCTTTTTTCAGCACATCCTGCGCCCCGTCCTGCGCGCCTGCTGCCAGCGCGTCGTCAACGCGGCGGATGGCGGTGTTTATTTTGGATTTGTTGATGCGGTTGCGCAGACGGCGTGTTTTGGACTGTCTGTTCCGCTTTTCTGCTGAAGCGTGATTTGCCATGAAAGCTCCTTGCTGCTGTCCTGAAAGGTTAAGATTTCTTCTAAAAAGAAGAAAATATAGCTGACCGCCCCGCGCTTGTCAACTCTATTTTCCGCGCTGCCGCGCAGCTCAATTCCCGTCAGCGTTGGCTGCCGCCGCTGGAAGCTGCCTTGGTGCCTTCTCCGGCTCCCTGATGACAATCACCGGAATTTCATCAACAGAACGGCGGTCGGCGGGATTTTTCTCCTGCTGCGCCGCCGGAGGAAGCAGAGGGGCGAAGAGATCGGAGACCGGCGGAGCTTGGTCTGAAGCTGCCTCGTCTTGGGCTGCAAAAATGCTGGTCAGCACATCGCTGACGGTCTGCTGCGCGCCCGCAACCACCTGCTGGCCCGCATCGACCCCCGGCTTGCCGTTCAAGGTGAAATCCGCTCCTTCCCAGTTTGCGCCGAGAAGATCCGCCCCGGTCAAATCCGCGCCGCCGAGCCATGCACCCCGCAGGTTGGCCCCGCGCAGATTGGCTCCGGCCAGACTGGCTGAATTGAGCTGCGCCCCGCTCAAATCCGCGCCCTCCAAATCTGCTTCGGCAAGATTGAGCCGGTTCAGCACCGCCCCGCTCAGATTGCAGCCCCGGCAGGCGTTGTCGGTCAGCAGCTTGTTGAAATTCTGCCTTATTTCAGGAACCGGCGAGCCAAGCAGCTCGGCGGCTCCGGCGTGGCCGACGGCAAGGAGCGCTGCGCAGATGGCGGCTTGGATCTTCATGCCGGACTCAGCGCGTCAGGGCCAGACCAAGTCCTGGTAAATCCAGCCCGAAGGCAGCTGCGGATGCGATATTTTGATCCACTCGCCCTGCTGCTCCACTTTTTTCAAAATCACCTCGCGCACCACCGAGCCGATCTGGCGGTGCTCAATGCCTGCGCCCTCCCGGATGTTGCCTTTCCGCTTGGCGATCACATACGGGGTCTCAGCAACCAAGCTGGCGGCGATCCAGCCGGTTTCATTCTCGAAATCGCTGACGTTGAGCCACTCGCCCTGCCGTCCGACCACCTCCAGCGGATAGCCGCCAGGCGCCTGAAACAGCACAGCGGCCTCAAGACTGGGACCGGAACGGACATTCACGCCGTCTTTGATCACAGACACGAATTCAGCGGCTGAAACAGAGGACGCAAGCAGCAGCGACGCAAGCAGCAGCCCTGTCCGCGCCGCGCAAGTCGGATAATTCATTCATTGTCTCCTTTTCTTTAAATGCAGCACTGTTGTGTGAAGTGCAAGAGATATTCCTGATTGCCGCCCGCGCCGCAGACCGAGGCCGCCGCGCTGCCAACGCAGGTCAGGCCGATCTGCGCCGCGAACTGTCTGATGCCCGCCAGAGCCTCCTCATGCAGCTGCGGCTCGCGGACTATGCCGCCTGCGCCAACCTTGTTTTTCGGCAGCTCAAATTGGGGTTTGACCAAGGCCAGCAGCCGGGCCGGGCCGTCGAACAGCGGCAGCAGCGGCGGCAGCAGAAGCTGAAGCGAGATAAACGACGCGTCGAGAACAGCGAAATCCAGCGGTTCTGGAACCTGCTCTTTGCTCAAATGGCGGGCGTTGGTGCGCTCCAGCACGACCACCCGCCGGTCTTGGCGGAGCTTCCATGCCAGCAGGCCGTAACCGACATCAACGCTGTACACCCGCGCCGCGCCATGCTGAAGCAGGCAGTCGGTGAAGCCGCCGGTGGAGCAGCCGATATCGGCGCAAATCCAGCCTGCGGGATCAATGCCCAGATCGCGAAGGCCGCCGGCCAGCTTCTCGCCGCTGCGGCTGACATAAGGAGGCGGCATTTTCACCCGGATCTCGCTGTCCGCCGCCACCAGCGTTCCGGCCTTGCAGTCGGAACGGGTGCCGACCAGCACCCGGCCCGCGCCGATCAACGCCGCCGCCTCGGCTGCATCTGTCGCCAAACCGCGCTCGGCCAGCAGCAGATCCAGCCGCTTTTTCTGAGACATCAGGGCTGCCGCAGGTTCTCCATCCGCTCCCGCGCCACCTTGGCCTCGCGGCTGTCGGGATAATCAGCGGCCAGCTTGCCATAGATGATTTTGGCGGTTTCCTTGTCAGTCAGCTTCTCAAAAGACATCGCCTGCCGGAGCAGGGCCGCCGGACTGTGCGTGTCGCCGCTGTAATTGGAGATCACCTTCTGATAGTCAAGGATGGCCAGATCGTATTCGCCCTGATTGAACAGGCATTCGCCCATCAAGTAGAGGGTCTTGGCCGCCTGCCTGCTGTCCGGCTGACCGGAGAGATGCTGCTCGAAGAACTTGTAGGCTTCCTTGTATTTTTTGTCTTTGAAGCTGGCCATGCCCTTGGCGAAAAGCGGGTCATCCCCATCTCCCGCAGCTGCCGGAGACGACGGCTCGCGCCTTTCCGCAGGCACGGCAAAGTCATCGTCCTCCTCCTGCCGCTCAGGAGCGGACGGGGCGACGCGCACCTTCCGGCGCTCCGGCTCCAGCTCGGCGACCTCCGCCGCCGTCCCGGACAGGCTGCCGCCCGCCGCCGTGCCGCTCCCCTCTGACGCGGCGAGCAAAGCGAGGTCAGCCTTCTTTCTTGCCTCCGCCGCCTTCTCCGCCGCCTCTTTCGCCCGCAGCTCCGCCTCTCTGGCCTTTTGGGCGGCCTGACGCACCCGGTCTTGACTGGCCTGCTGGAGGCCGCTGGTCAGCTGCTCAATTTTCAGCTCCAGCGAGCGCACCAGATCCTCATTGGACTGGCTCAAATGGCCATTCTCAGACTGCATTTGCTCAATCGCCGCATAGAGCGAGGCGATTTTGGCCTCGGTCTCGCTCTTGTACTCATTGAAACGCTCGATGTTTTCCTGATTCACCGCCCGCAGCTGCCGGGCCTCCTCAGACAGCTCCTCCAGCAGGTTGGCGGCTTGGGCAGACTCCTTGAGCCGCTTCTCCGCCGTTCTGGCCTCAACTTCCTTAAGCTGCTCCGCTGTTTTTGATTCAACGGTCTGCACCTTCTGATTCATGCTGCGGAGCTGATAATTCAGCCGCCGCACCTCGTCCTGACTGGCGCATTGGCAGAGCAGCAGAAGAGCGCAGGCCGCCGCCGCCATATTGCTGTATCCTTTCATGAGCAAAACCTCTGATGGAATAAAACTGAAAGCCGCCGGTCAGTTGCGGCGGGGAGACCAGCGGGGATAGGACTGATTGCCCTTCAGCCGGAAGAGCGTCCGCTCCCCTGTGCCGTTGGCGTGGATGACGCACAGCTCCATCTGGCCGTTCCGCTTTCTGGAAAAAGCGATCTGCCTGCCGTCGGGCGACCAAGTCGGCGACTCATAGTCGCCGTAGCCGGAGGTGACGCGGACCGGCGCGCCGCCGTCTGTCGGGATGGTGAAGATGTGGTAGCGTCCGGCGGTCAGGCTGGTGTAGGCGATTTTGTCGCCTTTAGGCGACCAGGACGGCTCGACGTTCTCTTTGCCCTGCAAGGTGAGCAGGCGGGATTTTTTGCTGGCGAGATCCATCACATAGATCTGCGGCTTGCCGCTGCGGTCCGAGACAAAGGCGATCTGCCTGCCGTCCGGCGAAAAGGAGGGCGAAACATTGATGCCCGCCTGCTCGGTCAGCCGCTCCAGCACCTCGCCCCGCACGTCCATGCGGTAAAGATCAGGACTGCCGTCCCGGCTCAAAGTGACGATCATGGTCTTGCCGTCCGGCGAGAAGGCCGGGGCCAGATTCATGCCCTCGCGGCGGGAGATGGCGCGGGTGGTGCGGTCTTGGCTCAGATCGGTGATGTAGAGGTTCTGGTTGCCGCGATGATAGGAGGAGTAGGCAAGACTGCCGCCGTCCGGCGTGAAGCGGGGCGAGACGCAGAGATGATTGTGCTTGGTGACCTGGCGCACCTTGCGGCCCAGCACGTCGGCGAGATAAACTTCTTTGCTGCCGGAGCTGTCGGAGATGAAGGCGATGGAAGTGCGGCTGACACCCGGCTCGCCGGTGAAATCCTCCACCAGCGCGTCAACGAGACGCAGGGCTAAATCGTCCTGCTGGCTGACATCGCCCCGGAACTGGCGGGCAGGCAGCAGCTTGTCCGCCGTGGTGTCGAGCAGGCGGCCCTCGACCGTCATCCGTCCGCCGGAGATCGTGTATTTGCCGGTCACCACATAATCTGCGCCGCCGCGCCGCCAGTCGGCGCTGCTGCCGGATCCGCCGCGCTGCGGGCCGACAGTCTGAATGAAACCGTGAAATTCCAAACCGGTGGTCACCAGCCGGGCTATGTCTTTGCCGACGGCGGACGCGCTGCTGCCGGAACTGTCGGTGAAGGGCGGCACGGCCACAGCCAGCTTGCGCACGCCGGAGCTGGCGATGTCTAACTGAATGCGCTCGGCGGCGGCTTCAAAGCTGACCAGCAGCAGCGCCAGCAAAGCGGAAAAAACAGCGGAACAAAGGCGCGGCAGGGAGGATCGGCGGTTCATCGCGTGCATGAAAAAGTCTTGGTGAAGGTTATAAAGTCAGTCCTTGCGGGGTGAAATTCAAGGCGAACTCCAGTCGGTCCTTATCAGGGATCAGAGTGAAAAACCTAGGCAGCGGCGCGCTGCGCAGGGCCTTGACCACCGATTGATCAAAGAGCGGGTCACCGGACTTCCGCTCAATCTGCAAGTCCTCAATGGTGCCGTTTTTATTCACTGTCAGCGCGACCACCGTTTTCAGCTTCCGGTTGCCTGCGGTCAGCTCCGGCACCTTCCAGCGGCTGCTGATCTGCTCGTTCAGCTGCCGGGCGTAATGATTCAGGCCCGCCGAGCTGGCTGCGCCGCTGCCGCCGCCGGAACCCATGCCTGTGCCCAGCAGGCTGCCGCTGCCCGCCGCCGCTGTGCTGACCGCCATATTTTCCCGCAGCGCGCGCACCAGCTGCTCCCTGGCCGCCACTGCCGCCTCGCGTGCCGCCGCCGCCTCGCGCTCGACGCGCCGGGCCTCGGCAAGAGCCTTCTGCCGCTCCTGCTCCGCCAGTTTTTTCCGGGCTTCAGCCGCCGCCGCTCTTTTTTCCGCCGCCGCTTTAGCTGCTTCAGCAATTTTCGCCTGCTCTTTTTTCGCTGCGGCGATCTTGGCGGCCTCTTTTTCCTTCCGGGCTTGCTCTTCATCAGCAACCCGCTTGGCTTCAGCAGCTTTCTTTTCCGTCTCCAGCTTTGCCGCCTTGACAGCCTCCTGTTTTTTAGCCTCGGCCAGCTCGGCCTGCCGTTTCAGCTCCGCTGCCTTGGCCTGCTCACGGGCTTTTTCCTCGGCCACGGCCTTTTTCGGCTGCACGGGCTTGAGGGACACAACCTCTTTGGCCGGGGCGGCGACCGGCGCAGGCGCCGCTGTTTTTTTCACCGGCTCGGCAGGCGCAAGCGCAACAGGCGCAGCTGTCTTTGCCAACGGCTTGACTGGCTCCGCAGTCTTGGGTGCCGGACGCACCAAGACTGGGGCGGCCTCTTTTTTCACCGCCTTCGGCTCCAATTTGACCTCCTGCGCCACCGACGGCGGCACGGCCTCCTTAGCCAGCGGCTTTTCCGGCTTGACTTCGGCCCCTGGCTCCGCTGTCCGCAGAGAAATTTTCCGGCGGCTGCCTGCCGTGAGTTCGACCAGCGGCGGCTCCTCTGCTGCGGGAACAGACCTCTCCGCCGCCACGGGGGGGAGGGCTGAAGCACTCAAGCTGATGAAATTGACCATGACCGCGTTGTCGAGCTTGAGGCCCGGACTGCTGCCAGTCATGTTTTGCAGCATCACCGCGCTGCCGAAGACCGCAAGGTGCATGGCCACCGCCAGATTGAGCGGCCACTGCCAGCCCGGCCCGGTCTCGCGCTCATCCAAAAACGCCTGCCAGTCATCGTAATTCATGCCTTTCATTGCGCCGCCTCTCCTGCCTGACGATCTTCATCAGGCTGCGTGACCATGCCTAACTTGTCAAATCCTGCCTGCTTGATCTGGGCCATGATCTGCACCACAATACCGTAGGACACGGTTTCGTCCGCTTGCAGATAAATGGCCTCTTCCCGCTGCGCCGCAGGCAGCTTCTCCAGCTCATGCCGCAGCCCGGCAGCGGTAAGGGGCGCAGTGTTCTTGCCGAGAAAAATCTGGCCGGAGCTGTCAATCACCACCGACAGCGGCTCCGCCTCCTGCTCCAAGGACTCGCCTGTGGTTTTCGGCAGATTGATGTCAATGCCCTGGGTCATCATCGGCGCGGTGACCATGAAGATGATCAGCAGCACCAGCATGACATCGACCAGCGGAGTCACATTGATCTCCGCCGCCAGCGATTTGCGGCCTTTGCCGCCTGTGGTTCCCATTCCCATGATGACCTGCCGGTCAGGTTGAATTCGGGCCGCTACTTTCTCGTCAGCATGTCCCGTTCGATCAAATTGAGAAAATCAAAGGAGAAATTTTCAATTTCCGACTGAAAGTCCGCCGCCTTGCTGGAGTAGTGGTTGTAGAAGACGACTGCTGGAATGGCAACGGCGAGACCGGCGGCAGTGGCCACCAAGGCCTCGGAAATGCCTGGCGCGACCACCGCCAGCGAGGCCCCGCCGCGCGCGCCGATTTCCTGAAAGGAGACAAGAATGCCCCAGACCGTGCCGAAAAGGCCGATGAACGGCGTGGTGCTGCCGGTTGTGGCCAAAAAGCCGAGGGAACGCTCCAACCGCTCCAGCTCAATCAGCTGGGCCTTGCGCACCGCCCGTTTGAGGTTGTCCATCACCGCCAGCTTGGTCTGGAGGGTTTCCGGTTTTTCCGGCGGCGCCGCCGCCTGCCCGGCGGCGCGCACAGCGCTGATTTTGCGCAGCTCGTTGAAGCCCGAGACAAAAACTGCCGCCTCCGGGCTGAGGGCTGAGGCTTTGGCCGACTCATAGGCGTTGTTCAGGGTTTTTGACTCCCAGAAATCAACGAGAAACTCCTCGGAAGCCTTGCGGGAACGGGAGAAGAGGAGATGCTTGGAGATGATGATCCACCAGGAAACCACAGAGAAAAAAAGAAGCGTGAGCATGACGAATTTGACCACCAGCCCGGCGTGGGCCATCATGCTGAAAACAGAAAAATCCACAAGCGTGCTCCTGCAAAGGCAATGGGTTGAATTTTATCTGCAATCTGAACGCCGCGCAAACCCCTGCCGCTCTCCGTCCGCCGTTTTTTCCTGCGGCAGGCGGAGCATCTGGACGAGGGCTTCCAGAACAATGAGCCAGCTGAGACGTTCCCCACTGATTATAGCTGGTTCGGAAAATTCTGTCGACCCTCAACTGAATATAGTGTACATAGCCGGAAAGAAAAGCAAGGGCATTGTCCGCCGAAATTCATCGGCAGACCAGGCCTGCGCAGCCATCCAGCCAGAGGAGAGGTTCATGTCTGATGCAATCTATGATGTGGTCATTGTCGGCGCAGGTCCGGCAGGCATTCAGGCGGCCATTCACGCCGCCCGCAGAAAAACCCGGACGCTGCTGCTGGGCCGGATTGAAAGCAGCGCGCTCTATCCGGCGCATGTGGAGAATTACGCCTGCGTGGACGGAGTGAAGGACGGCAGGGAGCTGCTGGAGACCGGTCTGGCGCAAGTGCTGCGTTTCGGCGCGGAGCAGCTGCGCGAGGATCTGCTTAAAATCAGCCAGCAGGAGGACGGCCTTTTTGCTGTGGAGACCGAGAGCGGCGGCAGGCTGCTCTGCCGCGCCCTGATTTTAGCGATGGGCACAGCCAAAACCAAGCTGGGCGTGCCGGGCGAGAGCGAGTTCTCAGGCCGGGGCGTGAGCTACTGCGTTGACTGCGATGCCAATTTTTTCCGGGGCGCGACGGTGCTGGTGGTCGGCAATCACAGCGCGGCGGCGGACGGTGCGCTGACTCTGCTCGACTACGCGGCCAAAGTTTATTTAGCGGCGACGGAGCTGAAGGTTTCGGACGAGCTGCTCCGGCGGCTGACCGAGAGCAAGGTCGAGCTGCTGACAGGCCGCAAAGTCAAGGAAATCTGCGGCAACGAGTCCGGTGTGCAGGAGGTTGTCTTGGACAACGGCGAGGAGGTCAAGACCGACGGCGTGTTCATCGAGCTGGGAGCAAAGGGCGCACTTCAGCTCGCCGCTCAGATCGGCGTGCAGATGGACATGGAGCTGTTCAAATATATTGACGTGAACCGCAAGCAGGAAACTAACATCCCCGGCGTGTACGCTGCCGGGGACATCACCGGGCCGCCCTACCAGATGGCCAAGGCGGTAGGCGAGGGCTGCGTGGCGGGCATGGAAGCCGCGCAGTTCGCCCGCAAGCAGCGGCAGGTCTAACCGATCACGCGCGGCACGACAAAGGCCGCGCCGTCATGGCTGGCACTGCCGGACAAGGCAAGTTCCCTTGGCAGCGAAGGCCGCGTCTCGTCCTCGCGGAAGGCGTTGGCCGCCCCGGCGAAACAGGTTTCCGCCGCAATTCCTGCCGTGTCCAGCTCGTCCAGCTTGGCCACATAGCTGAGAATGGTGTCCAGCTGCCCGGTCATCCGCGTGATTTCTTCGCCGCTCAGGTCAAGCCGGGCCAGCCGGGCGGTCTTTTCCACTTCCTCTTTAGTTATCCTCATGCTGCTCCAATGGTTTTGATGGATCTGCCTCCGGCTCTTTCGTGACCGGCGCAGGCTGAACTTTTTGTTTGACCTCCAAGCGAGGGATTGCATCTTCGTCTTTCACCGCTGCCGGTTCTTTGGGCGGCTCCTCTTTTTTTTCAGCGGCCTGCCGCCGTTCCGCCTGCCGCAGCTGACGGAGCCGGGCGCGGACTGCGGCAAGCAGGACGGCATCCTCCTTGCCGCCATGCTTGACCTGCTCCAAAGTCTGCTCATAAGCGGCCTCCGCCTGCTCGCGGCTGCCTTCTCCGGCATGAGCCGCGCCCAGATTGAACAAGGCGTATGGATTGTCCGGCGCGCTCTGCAGGGCCTGCTGGAAATATTTTCTCGCCTCGCCGTAGTCTTTGTTTTGCAGCTTGAGGAAACCCTGATCCATCAGGGCGTAGGCGTGCTCCACATCTCGGTCGTTCTTCAGCAGCTGCTCCGGCACCGCGCCGGAACCCGGTTTGACCTCCTCCAGCTTGTCCCGCTTTTTATAATACAGATCAGCCAGCTCCGGCGCGCTGTTGACAATCCGGGGGGCGATGAAGATGAACATGTTGGTTTTCCGCCCGCTGTTCTCATGGGTCTTGAAGAGCCAGCCCAGCAGCGGAATATCGCCCAGCAGCGGCACTTTGTAGTCGCCGGAGGTAGCATCCTGGCCGATCATGCCGCCGATGACCACAATCTCCTGATTATGCACCACGACGGTGGTCGCCGCGCTCCTCTTGTAGGTGGTTGGGGTGGCCACGCCCGCCTCGCTTTTCAGGCGGGTGACTTCCACCGCGATGTCTAAGCGAAGCAAGTTGGCCTGATTGATCTGCGGGGTGATTTTGAGCGTGGTGCCCACATCCTTGTACTCGTAATTGGTGTAGTCCTGCGTGCTGCCGGTCGAGGAGCTGTTCTTGCTGGTGATGTAGGGCACGTTTTCGCCCACAGTGATATTGGCCTCCTTGTTGTCGGTGGTCAGTATCTGCGGGGTGGCGATGATGTTGATGTCCGAGTCCTTCTGGAAGGCGTTGACCACTGAGCCGATGTCCGGGAAATACGCGCCGCCGATCTTAACCCCTTTTTTCAGAATGCCCAGCGTGGCCCCGTTGGCCATGCCTGCCGTGCCCTTGCTCACACCGCTGATCAGGCTGAATTTGTTTTTAGTGAAACCTGCCCCCAATGTGCCGGTCTCATCATGAAAGCTGCCAAGGCCGCCCCATTCCGCCCCGATCTCAAACTGTTTGTCAATTGAGACCTCCATGATCAGTGCTTCGAGATAAACCATGCGCCGGGGAACGTCGAGCTTTCTGATCACTTCCTCCAGAACCATGTACTCCTCCTTGGAGGCGGTGATGATCAGGGTGTTAGTCTCCGGGTCGGCGGTGATTTTAATGTCCGTTGACAGCTGGACAGACGGCGCGGCAGCAGTCTCCGCCTTCGCCTCCTCGCCCGCTTTGGGCCGGGCCGCCGTCACATTTTTGGCCAAATCGCCGCCCGGCTTGCCGCTGGGCAGACTGGTCAGCACTTTGACCATCTCTTCGGCGTTGGCGTGCTGAAGCGTGTAGACATGGATGTTGCCGCCTTCGCTGGTCACGGCCACATCCAGCTGCTCCAGCATGAGCTTGAATTTAAGAATTTGCTCCTTGGAGCCGAAAACAATCAGTGAGTTGGTCCGCTCGTAGGGAATGATCTTGAAAGTTTGAGCCGGAGCCGCGCCGGGCCGCCGGGCCGCTGTCTGCGTGAAAAGCTGGCCAGCGGATTTGACGATGCTCTCCACCGAGGCATGCCGGAGCGGAATGATCTCCAGCTCCTCGCCGTCGGCAGGCACGTCCATCGCCGTGATGATTTCCATCAGCCGGTTGATGTTGGACAGCGCGTCAGCGATGATCAGCAGTTTGGACTGCTCATGTGGAATGATCAAGCTGGTTTTTGAAAGCAGCGGAGCGAGGATTTTCCGCACTTCTTCTGGGGAAATATTGGCCACTGGAATAATCCGGGTGACGATTTTATCGTCAGTCCGGCTGGTTTCTCCCTTGATCACTGTGGGGATGCTTTTCGAGCGGGCATGAACCGCCGGAACAATTTTGATCACTGAGCCGCTCGGCACGGTGGCGAAGCCATGCACCTCCAGCACCGACTCAAAGACCCGGTACGCGTCCGAGACAGAAATTTTGTCCGGAGCGATGATGGTGACTTTGCCTTTCACCGCCGGATCAACAATGAAATTTTTGCCGGTCATCTGGCTGATCAGGTTGATCAGCACATTGAGATCAATGTCCGGAAAATTGATCTGCACCTGCTCCGGCTTTTTCTTATCCGGCGGCGCCTTTTTCTCAGCAGCGGGCAGACCGGACGCGAAGGCGGCAAGCAGCAGAAAGCAGCAAAGGAAGACGCGGCAGGCAGCGGCGGTGATATTTTGTTTCATATAGGAGTTACGCAGTTGGTAAAAATCAGTTAACCTATCAGGATGAATAAATCCAAAGTAAGTGAGTACGATTATATTAATTTTTTAATCGGCACTCAGCGAGTTTATAGCAGCGCCGAAGCGGAGCGGGTCAGTCC
>NZ_JBLWEM020000055.1:0-56226 GCF_048287365.2 Candidatus Electronema sp. JC
CTTCCGCCATATTCTCCTGATTTGAACCCCATAGAGCATAAATGGGCGCAAGCAAAGGCACTCAGAAGAAAACTTGGCTGTTCGACAGATGAGATTTTTCAGCAACCATGCTTATAGTCAATTTATTGTGCTACGGCTATATCGTCCGCAGCAGCCTTCAGCGAACAAGCAGTCAGCCGCTTGTCCGGCCCCTTCCTTTCTTCTGCGCAGGAGAACAGTCATGCCGACGATTCAATGGCGGCCCGCCGTCAACGCCCTCACCGTTCCCCAGTCCTACAAAATGCTTTTTGTGCCGCGCAACACAGTCGGCTACAGCGAGCTGGCCGCTGAAATTGCAGCGGAAAATCCGAACTGGAACGCGGAATTAGTCGAGGCTGTTATGCGGGCGGAGCGCAAGGCGATTCAGCGGCATCTGATCAACGGCGACCAAATCACGCTGGAGGATGCCTTCAGCTATCGTATTTCTTTTGTTGGTAAATTGGCCGCGCCGGATGCTCCGCTGCCTAACCGCGACGACTTGATCCAGGTCAATATCCACGCTTCAGTGCCGTTCATGCGCGAGCTGCGTCATGCGGCCCAGCTCGAACGCCTCCCGCCTGAGCAGAAGCAACCGCTGATCGCCGCTGCCGAAGACACCAAGCTCAAGCTGAAGGACGTGCTTAATCCCAAGGGCGTGCTGAAACTGACCGGCACGAATCTCTTTTTTGAAGAAGGCGAGGAAGGCTGCGGCTGCGTCATTGAGGGCACTCAAAGCGGGCGGGCCGCGCAGAGCCAATTTGCCGTGATTGCTAATGCTTCCGTGCTGCTGGTGCCGGAAATCCCGGCGCAGGCGCATCCGTGGAACAATGAGTATATCCTCTCCATCAGCACCCAGTACACCGAGCACGGCACGGTGCGCAGCGGCATCTACGGCCGCAAGCTGCGCTCGCCGCTGACCCTGACGAACTTCGGCCATCCCAATCCGCCGGATGTCGGCATCCTTACTGGCAGCGCGGACAGTCCGTATGTGAGCGTGACCGGCGGCAGCGTGAGCGCGGACAAAACCCTGCGGATTCAGGCGGTTTTAGATATCCACGCGGGTCATCTGCTCTTCAGCCTGCTCGATATGGAGGAGGGCGGGAAAGCAGGCGCAGTCGTGACGGTCACAGCGAACGGGCCGCTCACCTTGCAGGGCTTTGCTGGCTCGGCGGTCAGCAGCTTGGAGATTCGGGTGAACAGTTTTGCTGACTTGGTGAAGATGGCGAGGAATGTGTATTCAAGCAGGGTGGTGGATGTGCTGGAGGTGAGGGTGGAGTGAAAAACGAAGCTGGCTTCGCTGGAAACAGCTTGAAGCGAAGCCAGCTTCGGCAAGCCGCAAAAGAGCATTACGAGATAATCTGCAAAATCAGCTTGATATGCTCTTGGTAGTTCTGGCACGTTTATTGCTTTATTCTGCACATAGAGTGACCTTGCCGGATCGACGGTCAGCAGCTTGGAGATTCGGGTGAATGATTATGCCGCGCTGGTGAAGATGGCGAGGAATGTGTATTCGAGCAGAGTGGTGGATGTGCTGGAAGTGAGGGTGTGAGGGTAGACACTTCAACTCTATCTGGTTAAATTTGTTTTGCAACTCAACACAGGCGTGTCATTTGCCGCGCTGATAACGCCTGTTCCATCAAGCGGCTTTAAAAGGGGAGAGCATCATGGCTGTTACTGGAAAATGGACACTATTCTACGATTGGCACTGCGATGGCAGTTACAGCAGCGTGACGATGGACATTAAAGCCGATGGCACTTGGAGCGATGGTCACTACAACGGTCTGTGGGTGCAGGTCACCGGAATGTTCATGTTCACTTTCAACAACTCTGAGACGACCTACTCTGGTAACCTTGCCAGCAAATCCATCACCGGCATCATGACGACATTCAGCGGGTTGCAAGGCTGTTTTTACATGCTGCGGGAGGGTGTGCCGGTCTCATTCGCTGTACGGCAGATCAGCGAGAAAGCAGATTCAGCAGGAAAATAAAAAAAGCTCTGCTCTAATCTGACCGACAACGGCAAGGCAGGCCCGGCAGTGCAATGATGAATACACGCTGCCGGGCTTTGAAGGTTCAGCAGTCTGGAGACATGGCTTTGCTGACTTGGTGAAGATGGCGAGGAATGTGTATTCGAGCAGGGTTGTGGATGTGCTATAGGTGAGGGTGGGGTGAAAAACAAAGCGAGCTTCGCTGAAAGCAGCTTAAATCGAAGCCAGCTTCGGCAAGCCGCAAAAGAGCATGACGAGATAAGGTGTAAAATCAGCTTGATGTGCTCTTGGCAGTTCTGGCACGTTTTTTGCTTATGCTGGATTGGCTCAGATAAATGCGTACTCAGGCAATCTGGCTGGCGATTTGCTGGAAGCGAAGGGTAGGTATCGTATGCTTGTTTTTGGCTGCACCGCCGCATGACACATGTCATGCGTAAATATCATTAATAGGAGTTCTCAAAATGCCTGAAAAAGAGTATGAAGTCATTGGACATGTGTCTCCACGTTCATTGGGGCCAAGATCTCTGTTCGCGAGCGACACCACTATTACCGCAAAGAATATAGATGAGTTCCGATCAGACGCTGCTGATGTGCGCGACGCAAAACGCGCATTGACCGAAGCGGGATTCCATGTGTTTGAAGAGGGAAGCAGTGACACAACGATCTCGATAGGAGGCACGGCTAAACTCTTCCAAGAGTTTTTCAATGCTCACCTGACCACAAGATCAACAGAGAACAGTCATGGGAATGAAGTTAGTTTTTTCAGTGCCGCTGCGGATGAGAATGGCACGGAAGTAATGAACGCGCCAGGAGAATTGGCACAGTTAATTGAAGGTGTTGTTATAGCAAGACCGCCTATCTATTTCTCAGCATCTCCTTTACCTCCGATAGCTCAAATTCATAGCTCTGCCTACAGGTATTTATTCGTCCCGGACGAAGTCGCCGTGATCCTCAAGGCCGCAAGAGTGCACCGCCTTGGCATCACTGGAAAGAATGTTGTTGTAGGCATGATAGACACAGGCTTCTTTCGCCATCCTTTCTTCAGTTGGCGTGGATATCGTGTTTTAGACACACTCCTTGGCCCTGGTGCTGTCAATCAAAACGAGGATATTAATGGACATGGCACTGGGGAATCAGCAAACATTTTCTCGTGCGCTCCTGATTGCCGATTGCGTCCTGTAAAAGCTGGAAACGATGCAGTCGGAGCAATCAATACAGCACTGAACAGCTCCCCTAAGCCTCAGATTCTCACGAACAGTTGGGGATACAATGTAGATAGAAATGGATTAATCCCAGACTGGTTGAAACCTTTAGAGGCAGCTGTTGCCAATGCTGTTGCAAGCGGCGTTACTGTATGCTTTTCTGCTGGAAATGGGCATTATGGATTCCCAGGAAGTCATCCAGATGTAATATCTGTTGGCGGAGTGCATGTAAATTATCCTGGCCTTGAGCTTGAAGCATCCAGTTATGCGAGCAGCTTTGTAAGCTCATTCTATCCAGGCCGCCGTGTTCCCGATCTTTGTGGGTTAACTGGCAAACGAGTCGATATCAACGGAGGAAAAGCTCCAAGTATCATGCTGCCAGTTCAAGAAGGTGCACAGCTTGACGGTATTGAGCCGTCAACAGGGGCGGCAAATGATGGGTGGGGCCTCTTCAGCGGAACGTCTGCGGCTTGTCCTCAGATTGCCGGCATCTGCGCTCTCATGTTAGAGAAAGATCCAAATCTTACGCCTGTCCAAGTGAAGCAGAAGCTCATATCCAGTGCCCGTGATGTTACTGCTGGCACCACTCATATGGGTGACGCAGCAGGCCCCGGAAACGATCTGGCCACTGGTGCTGGGCTTGCTGATGCCAAATGGGCGTATCTCAAGACGATGGGGGATGTTGCCGCTGCCTTTTTTGCTGCCTCGAAAGAAGAGCAAATAAGCATGATGCACAGCGGGGCGATGCCGGAAGTGCCAAAAGAGTTCATTGATGATTTGATTGACACTCTTCGTTCGAGGTAAGTGCTGCTGGTTGGTTCCGGCCTCTAAGTTGAAATCTTGCTGCCTCGATAGTATCGAGGCAGCAAATACATCCTCTTCAAGCAATAGGTTAGAAAAATGAATCTATCTGGCCAAGTGATCCTCAGAAAGGCTGACGGCACATCTATTCTGAACGCGACTGTCCCGCTGACTTCAAGGAATGTAGCTGAATTTTATGTCGAGGAAGAGCGCATATTGGAAACTAAACAAAAATTAGAGCAACTTGGATTTTTTGTCGGCGCGAATGATCGCATGTCTTTATCAATAACAGGAACGAAGGAAATTTTCGCTCAGACATTCGGTATTGATGAAGCAACCATTACAAACTCCAGCGAAAACTATTCTGTCCATGCAGTTGTTATCCCAGAACCTCTGGAAGAGTTCATATCTGATGTTATCATCACGAAATCTCCTGAGTATTTTGAGGAAAACAATGAGAATCAACCTTCTTCTGCCGAACCGCGCTCAAGGATGCCAAACTTGATGATGATGTGATTCTGGTCGGCGGCATGACCCGGATGCCGAAAGTGCAGGAGAAGGTGAAGGCGATCTTCGGCAAAGAGCCGCACAAGGGCGTGAACCCGGACGAGGTCGTTGCGGTCGGCGCGGCGATTCAGGGCGACGTGATGACCAAGCTGATCGAGAAGAACACCACGGTCCCGACCAGGTCTTCTCCACCGCTGCGGACAGCCAGCCTGCCGTGTCCATCCACGTACTTCAGGGTGAGCGGAGATGGCTGCCAACAACAAGACCATTGGCCGCTTCGAGCTGAAGGACATTCCGCCTGCGCCGCGCGGTGTGCCGCAGATCGAAGTCACCTTTGACCTCGACGCGAACGGTATCCTGCATGTCTCGGCCACAGGCTGTCCTCAATGCGCAGAGCAGGGACGAACCTTTCTTTTCTGAAAGCGTTCCCAATCTGCATAACGGTTCCTCTTGTCCATCGTCAGACTGTTTATTCCGAAACCCAGCTCCACAGGCTGCCCAGCCATTCATACACAACCTGCTCGGACACCCCCAAATTGAAGCTGGACGGCAGCAGGCTGCCGGACGAGAGCCGCTGCCGGTCTTTCAGGATGAAATCGGTCGGCGCGGCCAGCGGCTGCAAGCCTTGCTTCTGAAAAATTTGCATCGCCCGGCCCATGTGCGCCGCCGAGGTGACGAGGATGAAGGGCGCGTCCTTCAGCAGCGGCGCGAGCAGCCGCGCCTCCTCCACCGTGTCGCGGGGCCGGTCCTCAATCACCAGCCTGCCGCCGTCCACGCCAAGCTGCTGCGCTGTCCTCCCGACCACCGCCGCGTTGGCCAGCGGATCTTCCTGGCTCGCGCCGCCGCTGACCACCAGCCAAGACTCCGGCAGCTCCCGGTGCAGCCGGATTCCCTCAACAAGGCGGTAGAGCGAGGCCGTGCCAAGCTGGCCGGTTTCCGGCACCGCCGGATCGCTGACATGGCCGCTGCCTAAAACCACCACAAACTTGATCTGCTGCCGCTGCTCGTCCGGCAGCTGCGCCAGCTGGAGAGGCGGATACTGCCGTTCCATGTCATGCAGTCTGCTGCGGCGGGCAGGCAGTCCGTAGCCGAAGACCAGAAAAATCGCCAAGCTGCACAGGAGCGACAGTGCTGCTATCTTGCGCAAACCGAACAGAATAAAAAATAGACCGAGCAGGATGAACAGCATCCCCAGCGGCAGAGGCATCAGGAAAGGGGTGAAAAAACGGGCAAGAGCGATCATTCGCAAAATATCAGGGCAGGAGGTTTGTTTTCCGCCAGCGTAACAAGCCCTGCGCAGGATGCGCAACAGAAAAATCGGCGGGGCCGCGAAAGATATTTCTGCCGGACGCGCACGAGCCATTGAAATTGAACGGCAGGCTGGATACAGTTCAGATGCGGCAGCGCGTTGCCGTCTCACATAAATTCTGAGCAAGAGCGTCCTATGAACCCCGTCCTGCAAATCCAGAATCTCTGCAAATCCTTCGCTGATTTCACGGCGGTGAACAATATCAGCCTTGAGGTGGAAGCCGGGGAGATCTTCGGCTTTCTCGGCCCGAACGGCGCAGGCAAGACCACCACGATCAAGATATTGGCCGGGCTGCTTCAGCCGGAGAGCGGCACGGTCATGATCAACGGCAAGTCGCTGGCCGAGCAGCCTCTTGCCTGCAAGCAGGACACCGGCTATGTTCCCGACCGGCCTTGGCTTTTTGAAAAGCTCACCGGCAGCGAGTACCTGAAGTTTATCGCCAGCCTCTACCGTCTGCCGGAAGAGCGGTTTAAGGCCGCGTCAGCGCAGTATCTGGAGCTGTTCGACCTGAGCAAGTGGCAGGATCATCTGATTGAAAGCTACTCGCACGGGATGCGGCAGAAGCTGATCATGACCTCGGCCTTCATGCTCGACCAGCCGCTGCTGATCATTGACGAGCCGATGGTCGGGCTGGATCCGAAATCCGCCCGCATCGTCAAGGAGCTGTTCAAGCAGAAAGCGGCGGCGGGCACGGCGATCTTTCTGTCCACGCATTCTCTTGAAATTGCCGAGGAACTCTGCCGCCGCATCGCCATCATCACCAACGGCACCCTGCGCGTCATCGGCACGATGGAGGAACTGCGCAGCCAGGCGGGCAAAAGCGGCCAGGCGATTGACCTGGAGGACATCTTCCTGGAGCTGACCGGCGCGTGGGAGATGCGGCAGGTGATTGAGGCATTAAAAAGCAAATGAGCGCGATCAGCCGAAGAGCCGCGCTCCGTCTGGCTGCCTACGGCCTTGCCGCCGCGCTGGCAGGCAGCTACACGGTCTTGATTGAACGTAACATCGTTCTCGTCAACCGCTATCAGATTCCGCTTGCCAATCTGCCGCCCGCCTTTCACAGCTTCACCATTGCTCACCTGACTGATCTGCATTTCGGCTCGCTGGTTTCCTCCGCCTTCATCAAAAAAGTGATGGAGCGCACCAACGCCCTGCGTCCTGATGCCATCTTCTGCACCGGCGATTATGTTCATGCCAAGAACACCACGGCGGAGATTGATCAGGTCTGGCCGCTCCTCATGCAGCTGCAAGCGCGGCATGGCGTGTTCTCGGTTTTAGGCAATCATGATCATTGGGCGGACACCGAACGCTCTCTGTATTGGCTGGAGCGCAGCGGGCAGAACCTCCGCCATCAGCACAAGGTGATTGAGCGGGGCAAAGAGCGGCTCGCCCTCGGCGGCGCAGGCGATTTGTGGGAAGATCAATTGAAGATCGACCAAGCCTTTGCGGGTACTGAGGAAAACGACTGCCGCATCCTCCTTTCCCACAATCCCGATTCTGTGGACACGCCGTTCAAGACATCGCTCGCGCTGGTGATGAGTGGCCACACGCACGGCGGGCAAGTGCGGTTGCCGTTCTACGGCCCGCCTGTGCTGCCGGTGAGCAACAAAAAGTACTCCAGCGGCCTGATTGACACGTCGAAGACCAAGCTCTTCATCAGCCGGGGCATTGGCTGGGCGATTTATCCGGTGCGCTTTAACTGTTACCCGGAAATCGCTGTGCTGGAATTAGTCAGACCGTCCGCAGCGTGATCAGTTTTTGCCGTCAGGAATGCAGGGCCGCTCTTTTTTCGGAAACTGTGCGCCAGCAGGCAACCTTTCTCAGCTATTTTTCCTGCGTGGCCTTGACCGACCTCTTGGCCATACTTCTGGGCCATCTGCTTCTTGCTCTTTGTTCCGTCTTTGTCTCCCATTTTCATCTTTTTTGGCGGCGGCATGCCAATTATTGCAAATTTATAGTTGGAGCACTATAGAATGCCTTTCGACTTCGCTCAGGGCACTTGCACAAACAAAGCACTCTGAGAGGAGTCGAAGATTGCTCAATTCCTGAGATTGCCGAAGAATGAGTTTTAGAATTATTCTGCTCCAGCTATAATTTTCTGTCTATGATTTTGGAGCGGTAACCCGAAGATGCATTGCTAATCTACCGTATTTCCTCTCGCTATGCGCCGATGATTCTGAATTTAATAAAGCGAATAAACACCTGTTTCTAAAAAATCTTTTTACTGAGGAAGGCGGTGAACCGGTGTTCCCTTGAAAAATAGCACAGCGTCTTTCACTAATTCAACAAAAGCGTCGTTGCGGAAGACATGCTTGCTGCGGTCAAACGGCTGCTGCATCATAGATTGTCTCTTACCTCAGCTTCAGCGTCGCCAAAGCCATCAAGCCAAGAATAATCGAGATGATCCAGAAACGCACCACCACTTTCGGCTCTGTCCAGCCCTTCTTCTCAAAATGATGATGAAACGGCGACATGAGGAAAATGCGCCTGCCGCCGCTGGCCTTGAAATAGCCGACCTGAATGATCACTGACAAGGCTTCCATGACAAAAATGCCGCCGACAATCGCCAGCAAAATTTCCTGTTTGATGATGATCGCCACTGTGCCCAGCGCGCCGCCTAAAGCTAAGGAGCCGACATCGCCCATGAAAACTTGCGCCGGATAGGCGTTGTACCAAAGAAAGCCAAGGCAGGCGCCGGCCAAGGCGGCGCAGAACACCGCCACCTCTTCTGCGCCCGCAACATGCGTGATTTGCAGATAATGCGCCATGCCCGCGTTGCCGACCGCGTAGGCGAAGATCAAATAAACTGAGGAGGAAATCATCACCGGCCCGGCGGCGAGGCCGTCCAGTCCGTCGGTGAGATTGACTGCATTCGACGCGCCGACGATCACGGCCACGGCAAAGGGGATGTACCACCAGCCGAGATCAGGCCGCACGCCTTTCAGGAAGGGCAGGCTCAGGCCGCCGTCGTATGCCGGATGCAGATGCAGGTACAGGCCGACCATCAGGCCGCCGAGAATTTGCAGAATCAGTTTTCCCCGTGCGGACAGCCCCTTGCTGCTGCTCTTCGTCACCTTGCGCCAGTCGTCCACCGAACCGATCAAGCCGTAAAAAAGGGTCAGGCCGAGGCAGACCCAGACCAGTTCATTGCGCAAATTGGCCCAAAGCAGCGTGGCCACAGCGATGGCGACAAGGATCAGCAAGCCGCCCATGGTCGGCACGCCGCGCTTGCTGAAATGGCTTTCCGGGCCGTCGTCGCGCACCACCTGGCCAATGCGCTGACTTTTCAGCCAGCGAATAAAGGCCGGTTCAAAGAGAAAAAGGATGAGAAAAGCGGTGAGCGCGCTGCCGATGGAACGGAAGGTCACATAACGGAAGACATTGAGCGCGCTGAAATATTCGTGCAGAGGAAAGACGAGATTATAAAACATCAGCGGGCCTCTCCGTTCAGCCGGGCCTGCGCGGCCTCCAGCACCTTTTCCATCCGCATTCCCCGCGAGCCTTTGAGAAGGAGCCAGTCGCCCGCCGTGATTTGTTTTTTATCGATTGCACCAAGCAGCCAAGCGGCCATCGCGCTGGTGTCAGAAAAAAGATGAATTTTGTCCGCCGCCATGCCCGCCCGCCGCGCTCCTTGGGCAACATATTCAGCAAAATTGCCAACAACAGCCAGCGCATCATAACTGAGTTCCGCAGCTTCGCGGCCAATTTTTTTATGCGCCTCGGCTGAAGATGCGCCCAATTCCAGCATGTCGCCAAGCAAAGCAATGTGCTGGCAATCCTTGCCGAAACCGCGCAGGGTCTTCAAAGCTGCGGACATTGAGCCGGGATTGGCGTTGTAGCAGTCATTGAGCACCTGCACGCCGCCCGGCAGCGTGACAAGCTGCATCCGCTTGTCCGTCACGCCCTGCTGGGCAGACAAAGCAGCGGCGATGGTTTCCGGCGCAATGCCAGCGGCATAAGCGACCGCAGCGGCAGCGCAGCAGTTGCTGACACTGTGCAGGCCGGGCAGAGAAATCGTGATTTCCTGCTCCCAGCCGCTGATGCGCAGGATGAAGCGCATTCCCTTTTCGCCGAGATCAGCAATGCTCGCCGCGCTGACCTCCGGCTTGAAACCGAGTCCTTCCGGCGTGATTGCGAAGCCGATGATTCGCGCTGAATTCGTCGGCAGCTTGCGCACCTGCGGATCATCCAAATTCATCACGCTGACCGTGTCTGGCCGCATTCCGGCGAACAGCTCGCCTTTGGCCTTGGCCACGCCTTCAATGCTGCCCAAGCCTTCCAAGTGCGCGGCCTGCACGTTGGTGATGCAGGCGATGTCCGGTTCCGCCGACGCAACAAGCCGGGCAATCTCGCCGGGATGATTCATGCCCATTTCCAGCACCGCCGCACCATGACCAGCCGCAACCGGCAGCAGCGAGAGCGGCATCCCGACCAAATTGTTGAAATTGCCCTGCGTCTTCAGCACCGGATTGATGCCGGTCTTCACCTCAGCAAAATGACGGCTGAAGATTGCCGCGACTAATTCCTTGACCGTGGTCTTGCCGCAGCTGCCGGTGATTGCGGCTACGATGCAATTTTTTCCAAGCAGCCTGCGGCGGTATGCGGCCAGATCGAGCAGGGCTTGCAAAGTATCCTCTACGTGAACAAGCAGCACATCGGCAGGAACCTGCACTTCTCGATGAACAATAACCGCAGCGGCTCCGGCTTTGACCGCCGTCTGCACGTAATCATGGCCATCGAATTTCTCCCCGGCTAAAGCGATAAAGACATCTCCCGGCGCAAGGCTGCGCGTGTCAGTGGAAATCTTGCCAAACGTAAACGCAGGGGAAGGCTCCCGTGCCTGCCCTCTTATTTTCCCGCCAGTTGCTTCAAGCAAATGCCGCAGATTCCAGCGCAGCAGCCCGTTGACCGCTTCAATCCGGTCATCAAAAAAATGCCGCTCTGCGCCAATGATCTGATAATCCTCATGGCCTTTGCCCGCCAGCAAGATAATGTCCTCCGACCCTGCCAAGGCGCAGGCCGTATGCAGGGCGGTTCTGCGCTCGCTTATGCAGATGAAGCCTTTAGCTGGCACGGCAACCAGCTCCTCCGGCGCGAATTCAGCCAGACCTGCGGCGCGGCAGCCCGCCGCTGCCTCGCGGATGATCGTCTCCGGCTCTTCCGAGCGCGGATTGTCCGAAGTGACGATGATCAAATCGGCATATTGCGCCGCAATTGCGCCCATCTGAGGCCGCTTGCCTTTGTCGCGGTCGCCGCCGCAGCCGAAAACGCAGAACAGCCGCCCGGCAGCTAACGGACGCAGCGTTTGCAGCACATTTTCAAGGGCATCCGGGCTGTGGGCGTAATCCACTAAAACCACCGGCTGCTGCTCATCAGGCAGACCCGGCAGCCGCACCCGTTCCAAGCGGCCCGGCACCTGTCTATCCTTTGATAAACCAGCAATAATTTGCTCTGGATTCAACCCTAAAGCCAAACCGGCTCCGGCTGCGGCAAGAATATTCAGCACATTGTGCCGCCCGGTCAGACGGGAGCTGAAAGGAAACGCCCGGCCTTTCAAACTGAGAGTGCAGGAAAATCCCCGGATGTCCTGCTGCAAATCAGCGGCGGAGACGGTGTTTGCCGGATCAAGACCGCAGGTGAATTGCGGCAGCGAAGGCAGCTCCGCCGCCAATTCCCGGCAAAGCTGCTGGCTCCAGTCAGAATCGGCGACAATCACTGCCTTGCCGTTCTCCTTGAGATAACGGGTGAAAAGCAGCTTTTTGGCGGCGAAATACGCCTCCATCGTGCCATGAAAATCGAGGTGGTCGCGGGTGAGATTGGTGAACAGGCCGAGATCGAAACGCAGTCCGGCCAGCCGCCCCTGCTGAAGGGCGTGCGAGGATGTCTCCATCACCACGTGCGTCACGCCTGCGTCGGCCATCGCCCGCAGCGTGGCTTGCAGCTCGACCGGGCCGGGCGTGGTCAGCTTGGCAGGCTCGGCGATCAGTTTGCCGGAAGAATCCGGCCAGCGGCTGTTCACTGTGCCAATCACGCCGACCCGGCAGCCGCTCTGCTGAAGCATCTGCTCAATCAGCCAGGAAATCGTGGTCTTGCCGTTGGTGCCGGTCAGGCCGATCAGCGTCATGTCTTGCGCTGGAAAATCATGCAAGGCGGCGGCCAGCCAGCCCAAGGCGGCGTGGCTGTCGCTGACCTGCACTACCGTTGTGCCGTTTAACGGGCCGGGATCATCCTCGACCACCACGCAAGGGCAGCCTTTGGAAATTACCTGCGGAATGAAACTGTGGCCGTCCGCTTTGCTGCCCTTGACCGCGACAAAGACGCAGTCTGGCCCGGCTGCGCGGGAATCAGGGCTTATTCGGCGTATCCCGTTGTCCGCTTTTCCGTGCAGGACTTTTGCGTTGAGTTCGGGCGGCAGGCTTTGCAGCAGCAGGCGCAGGCTTTTCATGGCGCGGAAAGGGTTCAAGGGTCAGTTCGCAGGTTTCAATTTTTGCCAAAGCAGTGCCGGGGGCGGGCTTTTGGGCCACGATCATGCCGCTGCCCCGGATTTGCACCCGGATGCTGCGCAGGTTGATGTGCTGAAGACCTTGGCGCAGGCTCAGGCCGACAAGGCGGGGCATGGTTTCAGCGGCAGCCGGATCGTAATTTTTTTCCTCCGCCACAGGCCGGTTCAGCTTCCGGCTGAGGAGAAAACGGCGCAGGTTGGCCTCGTTCTTTGTTCCCGGCGGCGGCGAGGGCGGTTTGTCCTCGGCTGTGAAGTCAGCCAGCAGCTCCAACAGACGGCGGCCTTGTTCCATCAGCGCGGTCTTGTCCTCAGCCTGTTCCGCATCAGGCGGCAGCGGACGCAGCGAACCGCTGTCTGCCGCCATGACCAGCAGAATGCGGGGCAGCTCCTGCGGCGCGGCGGCAATGAGAATATCTTGCAGATGCTGCTCGCTCAAGCCGTTCCGCTGTGTGGCCGCCGCAATGCTGTTGACAAAAAGAAAGCCTTCTTTGCCGCTCCAGACGGATTGATGAAGGAGCTGGCGGCGCAGCTGCACCCCGGCGGCGGGAGGCAGGAGCCGCTGCGGCGCGGCGCGGCTGAGATCACGGCTGAAAAGCCGCTGCTGATCAGGGGCATAGACTGCTTCGAGAAACCAAGGACTGATCCGTTTGCCGCTGTTGAACAGGCTGGCTGCGCCGACTGCAATATCCGCCGCGCTCAGTCTGCCGCTGTTTTCCGCCACTGAGGGCTTGGGATCAAGCGAGAGCAGATCCGGCACAGAGCGGTCAAAACCGAATTCATGCCAGCAGCGGGCCAGAGCTGCGTTCTCTTCGCCGGAGCCGGGCTGCGGGGCGCGGATTCCTGTCGGCAGAATTTGGCCGCCGCCGCTCTCCTGCGCCGCCGCCGCTTCCTCCAGCAGAGGATGCAGCAGTTCTGGAAGAAATTCAGCAGGAAAAAGCGGCCCGTCTTCTTTAGGCAGGGCTTGACCGCTGGTCTGCCAAAAATAATTCGGATCAAGACCGGGCTGCCGGACAGCGGCGAGCAGCCGTCCGGTGTCAGGATCAAGGACAACAGCCGAGCCGGAGGCCGCGCCTTTCCGCCGCCGCCATGCTTCCAGCTCCCCTTCCAGCCGTTTTTGCAGGCTGAGGTCAAGAGAAAGCAGAATGTCCGCCGCCTGCGGGCCGAGATGGGTTGCACCGGAAAAATTGATTTCTTCTGTCGCCGCAGGCCGGAATGCGCCGGGCTGGAGCAGAGGATCGAACACCGCCTCCGCGCCGCTGAGTCCTGCTCCATCGCTGACAAAGCCGAGCAGGCGGCCAGCCGCCGTGTGGCCGGGATAATAGCGGATTTCAACCGGCAGGCAGGACACGCCGGCAAGATCCAAGGATTCCGCCGCCTGCGCCTGCGCTGCGTCAATGCCGACAATCAGCTCCACCACCGGCTCTTTGCTTTCCAGCCGCCGCTGAAAGTCCTCAGCTTCGGCGCCCACGGCCAAAGCCAGCAGCCGCGCCGCCTCCTGCCGGTCAGACAGCTCCGCCGGATGCACCCGAAGAGTGTGCAGCTGATAGGAAACAGCCAGCTCCTCCATATTCCGATCATAAATGGAACCCCGCAACGCAGGCGGAGCAGACGGCGCGGGCCGCTGCGCCGCGCTCAGGCTCTGCCGCACCGCCAAACTGATTTCTGTCAGGGTGAAGGGCAGACGGCGGAGCAGCCAGATGCCGCCCGCCGCCAGCAGCAGCGCGAGCAGCAGGCAGAGAGGGCGCCGCCGCCGTTTGTTGGCCTCCTGCTGCTGCCGCAGGGCGCGGACAGTCAGCGGCTGGCGGACGGCTTTGCTGGCTTTGCGCATGAGCCTCAGTCCAGCCGGTGTTCTTGCTCTTCAGCCGGAAGATGCAGACCCAGCTTGACGGCGGCGGAAGCGACGATCCGGGCCTTGGAGGCCAGCTCGTCCCGCTGGGCGGCGAGGCGGGCGTGCTCCTGTCTGATCTCTGTCTGCGCGGCAAGAAGGCGTTCCAGCTCGGCAGTCTTCCGGCTGACGCGCCAGCTCAGAAGCTGGCTGACGATCAGCACGGCCACGCCTGCGGCCAGCAGCAGCCGGAAGAGCAGGCGGAGGAAATCGCTGGAAAGCGGCTCGCGGCTTGGGCCGGTCTGCGCCGGGCCGTTGAAGCCGAAGCCGCTGTTCGGCTTGGCGGCGGCGGGGCGCGGGGCCTCCCGCCGGACATTGCGCCCCTTGTTGCCCGCAACCATCATTGTCAGATTTTTTCCGCCACGCGCAGTTTCGCGCTGCGGCTGCGGGGATTTGCGGCGATTTCTTCTGCGCCAGGCGGCACCGGCTTTTTGGTCAGCACCCGCAAGGCGGGGTTGGCGGCAAAGGACTGCTTGACCATCCGGTCTTCCAGCGAATGAAAGGTGATGACGCAGAGCCGCCCGCCGGACGCGAGGAGCTGCGGCGCGTCCGCCAGTGCTTGGGCGAGGTTGTCCAGCTCGCGGTTGACCGCAATGCGGAGGGCTTGAAACACCAAGGTGGCCGGGTGGATTTTTTTCGGCTGATATTTGACCGGAACGGCCTGCCGGACGATTTCGGCGAGCTGACGGGTGGTCGTCACCGGCTGAACCAGCCGGGCTTCGGCGATGAAGCGGGCGATGCGCCGGGCCTGCCGCTCCTCGCCGTAATGAAAGAAAATATCGGCCAGCTCGTCCTGGTTCAGGTTGTTGAGCAGCTCCGCCGCTGTCACCGGCAGGCTGCGGCTCATCCGCATGTCCAAAGGCGCGTCGCTCTGGAAGCTGAAGCCGCGCTCCGGGCTGTCGAACTGGAGGGAGGACACGCCGAGATCCAGCAGAATGCCGTCCAACGGGCCAGTTTCCTGCGCCCGGATGCGGGCCGCCATTTCGGCATAGGAGGAAGGAATCAGCTGAAAACGTCCGCCAAATTCCGCCAGCCGCTCTTGGGCCCGCGCGGCGGCTTGGCTGTCCCATTCAAAGCCGAACAGCCGCCCGTCCGGGCCGGACTGCCGAAGAATCAGCTCGGCATGACCGCCAAGACCGAGGGTGCCGTCGGCATAGCTGCCGCCGGAACAAGGCCGCAGCCAGTCCAGCACCTCGCGGGGCAGCACCGGGACATGCCGGGCCGTATCGTCTTTTTGCGCCGTCATCCGCCTTTTTTATACCACCTGCCCGGTTCCGTCAAGGAAACAAGCGGCGGCGCAGGCGCGGAAGGTCAGCTTTCCTCCAGCAGGCCGCTGAAATCGCCGCCGCCGAAGCTGTGTTCCGGGCCGGGGAAGGTGCCGCTGCCGACCTCGCTGATGTAGCTCGTCACCGCTTTTTTGATCTCCGGGGCAAGGTTGACGTACTGCTTGACAAAGCTGGGGACAAATTTTTCAAACAGGCCAAGCAGGTCGTTGGTGACCAGCACCTGGCCGTCGCAGTGTGGCCCTGCGCCAATGCCGATGGTCGGCACAGCGACCGAGCGGGTGATGATCTCCGCCAACCGGGCTGGAACCGCCTCCAGCACAATGCTGAAGACCCCGGCGGCCTCCAAGGCTTTGGCCTCGGCCAGCAGCCTGCGGGCCGCCGCCAAATCTTTGCCCTGCATCTTGTAGCCGCCCAGCTGTCCAGCGGTCTGCGGCGTGAGGCCGACATGCCCCATCACCGGCACCCCGGCCCGCACCAGCGCGCGCACCGCCGCGCAGACTTCCTCACCACCCTCCAGCTTGACCGCCGCGCAGCCTGCCTCTTTGAGAAAGCGGATGCCGTTGGCCGCCGCCTGCTCCGGGCTGATTTGATAAGAGCCGAAGGGCATGTCGGCGATCACCAAGGCGCGGGCCGCGCCCCGGCTGACCGCCCCGGCGTGGTGCAGCATCTGCTCCATCGTCACCGGCAGGGTGGAGTCATAGCCCAGCGCGACCATGCCCAGCGAGTCGCCCACCAGCAGCGCGTCCGCGCCCGCGCTGTCCAAAAGCCGGGCCATCGCCGCGTCGTAGGCGGTCAGCACGGCGAGCCGCTGGCCGCCTTTCCGGTCGCGGAAGTCCTTGACGGTGATTCTCTTCATTGGCAGCAGTTAAAAATCCCGCTCGTGCAGCAGGGTGTAGGTGAACTTGTTGCCGAAGGCCTTTTCGCCCGCCTGGCAGATGCGGATGAAGTCAGCGAACTGCCGCTGATCAGCGAAAACTTGGCAGCCAGCCGAGAACCGCTGCCGCTGAATGTAGTCCTCGCTGGTGCGGTGGATGTTGATGTTGAACATCCCGGTCTGGGTTTTGCGCTCAATCAGATTCAGCTTCTCGTCGCGGTTGCTGTCGCGGTAGACCGTGACCGGCTTCAGCCGCTGGCAGAGGGCGAGATGGCCGCTGTCCAAGCCCCGGTTGTGGATGTCGAGCTTGTACGCGCCCTTGTACTGCCCTTCTTTAAGAATGGCGGCCCCGGAGCTGTTGACCGGATGCCGCAGATAATACACGCTCGGATCTGTGGTGATGGGATAATAACTGATCTCCCAGCTGCCTTGGAACCGCTGGAACACGGTCAGCGTGTCGTTGAACGTGCCCGGCTCCGGGTCGCTGGCGCGGATGCCGACGATGTTCAGATTCCAGTCCATGCCCGGTGTGTCATAGACTTTGTGGCCTTTGGCCTTCATCACCTCAATCAGCTTTTCCACCGACGGTCGGAACATGATGTTTCCTCCTGCTCAAACACCGTACTGCTGCTTGAGCCGTTCGATCAGCTGGCCGATGTGGATGTCCGGCGGATTGAGCGGCCCCCAGTCAACAGTGGTGTTGGCGCTGCTGTCCGGGGTGATGACATTGCGGAGCCGCTGCTCCTTGTTGTACCAGTCGCGCTTGACCGAGCCGTCTTGACAGGCAGTGCTCTGCGTGTCGCCCCAGCGCAGCTCCGGGCAGTGGTAAGGATCAAAGGAGAGCTTGAAAAGCCTATCCATGATTTCGGCCAAAGTCAGCAAGACCGCCGCTCCAGCGGAGCTGGTGTAGCTGATCCGCAGCCGCGCCGAGCTGTCCTGCCAGATTTCCGCATAGCGGCGCACTAACTGGCTGGCTGTGCCGCTGAAGAGGTAGGGATGGCTGCCCCGCGCCACCGCCTCCACGCTCATGCTGATGAAACTGTGTGTTTCCTTCACCTGCGCCCGCAGCCGCGCGTCGCGGCCCGGCGTGGAGTAAGTCTCCCATTCGCCCTCGGCACCGTAGATGTTGCGCGGCAGGCTGCCGGGATGAGTCTTGCGGTGGATGCCGTTGTCAACAGCCGCCTTGACGGAATCCACCCGCTCCTTCAGGGCCTCGTGCAGGGCGGAAAGCTGCTGGCCAAGCTCAGTGACCGGATCAATCCGCGAGCCGCTGGAGGCCAGCCGCTTTTTCACCCATTGATGGTAGTTGAGATCGAAACCATCCACACGGTAGTTGCTCTGGCACTGGCTCTGGCCGGAATCAAAGAATTTTTCTGCCTGATTGGCGGCGAGGACGATGCTGCTGCCGCTCACTGTCTGCCGCCGCCAGCGGCGGAAGCCGCCGCCGCTCTTGCAGGAGCCGCGTGAAAGCGACTCGCCGAAGCGCTTGCTGGTCAGGCTGTTGTCCGGGTGGCCGTCCATCATCCAGACCGTGCCGTCCGCATCCACCCGCCCCACCACCAAAACGTGGCCGTTGGCATCATAATAAACAGTGCCCGGCGTGACGCTCTCCCGGCTGACTTCGGCCAAATAGGTGTCGGTCTTCTCCGTCGTCCATGCATAGCGGAAAAAGCCGCTGTGGACGCTGTTGCTGACAGCCCGCGCCAAGCTGGAGAAGCTGGCGTAGTCGAGGAAAGACTTGCGGCTGCCCGGCAGGTTGCCGCTGGTGTAGCGTCCGCCGGAGATGGTCGAGTTGAAGGAGAAGGGCAGCTTCTTTTTGTAAGCGAAATAGGCCCGGAGCAGATAGGGCAGGTCGGCGCAGTCGCTGAAGACGGAGAGGGTTCTGTCCTCGTCCGAGTAGAGGCTGTTGGCTGCCGGATTGCGCAGGCAGGCCGTCAGCGTGGCACCTTTTTTGGCGTAGAGCTGCTCGACCCAGCGCGAAAACTCGGCCTCATAGCTGTCGCTCCACTGATTCCGCACTGCCCACGCGCCGTTGAGGTTGACACTCCCAGTGCCCGCATCGCCGCCGCTGGTGGACGGCTCCGCCGCTGCGGTCAGCCGCCGCCACGTGCCGCCGCCGACATCAATTCTGCCGTCCGGCCTGCTCATGAAAGCGGTCTGGAAGGTTTTAATCGCCTGCACAAGCTGCGCCGAGCAGGTGTCGCTGACCGCCAGCGGCGCGGGGAGGATTTTGTTGAACAGGGCATAGACTGTCCGCACATCTTCCGTGCGGTTGACTCCGCCTTCGCCCACTGAGCCAGAAATCGAATACGGCATGAAAGACCTCGTTGTTGAGATTTATTCCCCGGCTGTCCCCAGCCAGAAATCATGCAGCACGGCGGTCAGCCCGCCCTGCGCGTCCCGGTAGTCCACCACCAGAGTCGGCGGCGGGCCGCTCTGCTCTGCTCCCTCCCGGCGGGAGGCGTAATACTGCTGCCCCTCGATGGGCGAATAATCCGGCTCTCCGAGCAGGCCCTCGACCTCGGCCTGCGGCATTCCCCGGCGTAGGTGCCGGTGAATGACCTCCAAGCTGTCGGAATCCTTGCGCTGCCGGTAGCTGGCCGCCGCCTGCGCCAGCTCCTGGCCGCCGCAGGCTGGCAGCGGCAGCAGAAAAAGAATGGTCAGCAGGAGCAGAACGGCCCGGCGGCAGGCTTTGTCAAGGCGCGGCGAAAACATAGCCCCACGCCTTGAGCTGACTGATGAAACGGCCAAGATCGCTGGCGGTTTCGCTCTGAACGTGCATCAACACCCGCAGCTGCCCGCCGCCGCCTTTATCGAGCTGCTTTTTGATCATCCGCAGCTTGGCCGGATCCATCGTGCCTTTGGGACTCTTCCAGTCCTCGGTGTCAACATCCCAGTTTTCAATTTTCAAGGAAAGGCTGGCTGCAACTCTGGCTAACTGGGGATCGTATGGCGGCCAGCCGCCTGCGCCGTAGGGCGGGCGAATTTTGGTCGGGGTCGTACCGGCAGCCTTTCTGATGCTGGCCTGCGTTTTTTCCAGCTCCAAGCGCACCGCAGCTTCAGACGCGCTGGCCAAGTTGGCATGGCTGTAGGAATGATTCTGCGCCCGGTGGCCGCGCTGGACGATCTCCTTGGCCGCAGCGGGAAAGCTGTCCACCTCTTTGCCCAGCACGTAAAATTCCGCTTTGACTCCGGCTGCGTCAAGGGCGTTTAAGATCGAATGCAGGGCGGATGTCGGAGCCGGGCCGTCGTCAAAAGAAAGGAGCAGCGGCGGCTTGCCTGAACCCTGCCCGGCGGCAGCGGCGTTGAGCTTGCGCCACGTTGTGCCGCCGACATCGATCCGGCCGTCCGGGCGGGAGAGAAAGGATTTTTGAAAATCGAAAATCGCCAAGATCAGCTCCGCTGTGCACTGGTCACTGGCAGGCAGGGGCGCGGGCAAAATTTTATTGAACAGAGCGACGACAAGCCGCACATCGCTTGGGAAATTTTTTCCGTTCCGTCCTACGGAACCGGCAAGAGAAACAGGCATGGCGCGCCTCCTGAGCTGGGAATCCGAACTGAAATCTCGCAGGCTTTCATTAATATTATTGCAACGTTAAGCTGACAGGCACTGCAGGAGCAATGAGCTGCCTGAGCGGAACCGAAGGCGGCGGTTTCGGCTCCGCTCAACCACCTTGTCCAGCTCCGCTCAACCGCCTTGACGCAATGGAGCGGGAACGTCAACGTAACATTGCAGGAACACTATAGACCCGCCAAGGAAAAAAAGTCAACAGGATTGCGCAAGAAAAAAAGGCGGATACGCTGGCCGCGCATCCGCCTGTCCGCTGCGGCTGAAAAAATCAGCCCGCCTGCTGCAAAGCCACTGCCACGGCCACTGATGCGCCAACCATCGGGTTGTTGCCCATGCCGATGAAGCCCATCATCTCGACGTGCGCGGGAACGGAAGACGAACCGGCGAACTGCGCGTCGCTGTGCATCCGGCCCATGGTGTCGGTCATGCCGTAGGAAGCCGGACCAGCGGCCATGTTGTCCGGGTGCAGGGTGCGGCCAGTGCCGCCGCCGGAAGCGACCGAAAAATACTTCTTGCCCAGCTCAAGGCATTCTTTCTTGTACGTTCCGGCCACCGGATGCTGAAAGCGGGTGGGATTGGTCGAATTGCCGGTGATTGAGACATCCACGCCTTCAAGATGATTGATCGCCACGCCTTCCCGCACATCATCCGCGCCGTAGCAGCGCACTTTGGCCCGCTCGCCGCTGGAAAACGCCTTTTCCTCAACGATGTTGAGCGCGCCGCTGTAATAATCGTACTGCGTCTTCACATAGGTGAAGCCGTTGATGCGGGAAATGATGTAGGCCGCGTCTTTGCCGAGGCCGTTGAGGATGACCCGCAGCGGCTCAGTGCGCACCCGGTTGGCGGACTTGGCGATGCCGATGGCGCCTTCCGCAGCGGCAAAGGACTCATGCCCGGCGAGAAAAGCGAAGCATTTGGTCTCCTCGCTGAGGAGCCGGGCGGCTAAATTGCCGTGGCCGATGCCGACCTTGCGGTTTTCCGCCACTGAGCCGGGAATGCAGAACGCCTGCAAGCCAATGCCCAGCGTCGAAGCAATCTCAACGGCCTTCTTCTGCCCTTTCTTCAGAGCGACAGCCGCACCGGCGATGTACGCCCAGCAGGCGTTCTCAAAGCAGATCGGCTGCACGCCCTTGACAATGGCATAGACATCCACGCCCGCATCCAGCGTCATCTGCTTGGCCGCATCCAAATCCTTGATCCCATGCTCGGCCAAAGCGGCGTTTATCTTGCTGATTCTCCGCTCGTATCCTTCAAAAAGCGCCATGATGTCTACTCCTTCCGGGGATCAATTGTTTTGACGGCCTCGTCGAAGCGCCCGTAGGTGCCGGTGGCCTTGGCCATCGCCTCTGCCGGATCGACACCCTTCTTGATCGCGTCCAGCATCGGCCCGATTCTGAGGAACTTGTAGCCGATGATCTCGTCGTTGGCATCCAGCCCCAGCTCCATGATGTAGCCCTCGGCCAGCTCCAAGTAGCGCGGCCCTTTCAAGCGGGTGCCGTAAGTGGTGCCGGTGACGGTGCGCAGCCCCTTGCCCAGATCCTCCAAGCCCGCGCCGATGGGCAGGCCGCCCTCAGAAAAGGCCGACTGAGTGCGGCCATAGCTGATCTGCTTGAAGAATTCACGCATGGCCACGTTGATCGCGTCGCAGACCAAGTCGGTGTTGAGGGCCTCCAGAATGGTCTTGCCCGGCAGAATCTCCGCAGCCATCGCTGCGGAATGGGTCATGCCGGTGCAGCCGACCACCTCGACAAGAGCCTCCTCGATGATGCCGTTTTTAACGTTCAAAGTCAGCTTGCAGGCGCCCTGATGCGGGGCGCACCAGCCGACCGCATGGCTCAGGCCGTTGATTTCGCTGATTTGACGCACCTGGTTCCATTGCCCCTCCTGAGGAATGGGCGAAGGCCCGTGATTCGGGCCTTGGGCGACGCAGTGCATCTCTTGGACTTCGTGGGAATATTCCATAACGCTTCTCCTCAGTGAAAAAGAAAAATGACAAGCTCCGCCCATGCTGCCAGCCGCAGCGGCGGAATGCCGGCATCTTCCGCAACAAACAGGCTGAAACCTGGCGGAGGACGGCCAGGCCGCCTCCGCCGCTAGGTCAGACCGAGGCGGTGTACTTCCGGATGGACTCGGCGATGGTGCGGAAGATGCGGGTGAATGTCTCCTCGTCGCGCTCCAGCAGGGTGATGCGGAAGCCCTGCAAGGAGGTGGCGAACGATGAGAGCGGCACCACGCAGATGCCGGTCGAGCCAAGCAGGTAATAGACAAAGCGCTTGTCCGGCTCCACGCCAGGGCCGCTGACCATTTTTTCCACGGTCGCGCGCACCTCGTCCTTGACAATAGGCAGGCTCTGCTTGTGATTGAGCAGGCCGTGCTCAAAGACCACGCTCATGTAGAACGCGCCGTTGGTGCGGTTGACCAGGACTCCTTTCAGCCCTTTCAGAATGTCGTAGGCGATGTTCGAGAATTTCTCATAGCGGCGGACGCGCTCATTGAGATACTTCGGATATTCCGGGTGCGTCACCACCTTGGGCAGGACCAGCTGCGGCAGGGTGGTGGAGCAGACCTCCATCATCTTGGCGTTGAGGATGGACTGAATGTATTTCTCGAACATGCAGTCGTGATGGCCGTTGTAGATCTCCATCCAGCCGCAGCGACCGCCCGGCCACGGCATCTCCTTCGACACGCCGCGCAGGCAGATCGCGGGCACGCGTTTGCCGATCACCGTGGCCAGCGGCACCGCTTTGGTGCCGTTGTAAACCATGTTCTGATAGACCTCGTCGCAGACCAAGAAAAGGTCGTAGCGGTCGGCGATGTCCACTATCGCCCGCAGGACGCTTTCAGGATAGACTGCGCCGGTCGGGTTGTCCGGGTTGATGATCAGGATGCCCGCGATGGCCGGGTTGTATTTGACATGGCACTCCAAATCATCCAAGTCCGGGTACCAGTTCTTGTTCGGATCAAGAATGTAGGTCAGCGGCGCGTCGCCGGCATGGGCGGCCTCGGCGGACGAATGCGTCGTGTAGCTCGGCGTGGGCACGATCACCCGCGCCGTGGGCCGGAGGAAGCCGAAAACTTTGGAGATCGCGTCGCCAAGGCCATTGAAGAAGAGGATGTCCTCCGCTGTGATCTGCGCCCCGCCCAAAGCGTTGGTCTGAGCGGCGATGAACTCGCGGGTGGACTGCACGCCGCGTGTCGGCGAATAGCCGTAGCTCAGGTTCTCCTGGGCCGCCTCCGCGACGATGTCCTTCATCCAGCCGGGAATCTGCTCGCCCTTGGCGATCGGGTCGCCGATGTTCTCCCAGTTCACCTTCACGCCCAGGGCCTGAAGCTGGTTGCCGACATTGACGATGTTGCGAATCTCATAGGTGAGTTCGCCAGCGCCGGCATGGACTATGTTCGTTCGCATGACCAGTCTCTCTCTCCTTTGCCGGACAGCCCGGCAGCTCATTGCTCAGGTTTGCAGCTCGGAAGGCTCCGGCGGCAACGCCGTCCTTCTGCCTGAAAGCTCAAGTCTTTACCACAGCCGGAGCGGGCCGTCAACCGCCTGATGGAGGAAATTCGCTTTCAGTCCGCCGCGCCGGGCGGAGGTTCAGGGGAGGCCGCTGTCAAGCCCGTGCTTTTTCAGCTTGTTCAGCAGCGTTTTGCGGGTGATCTGCAGACGGCGGGCGGCCTCGCTTTTGTTGCCGCCGGTGGCCGCCAAGGTCTTGACAATCAGCTGCAGCTCGGCCTCTTTGAGCGTGCCCTGCGGCTCCGCCGCCTCCTGCCGCAGGTGCATTTCCGCCCAGCGCTGCACCGCCAGCGGCAGGCCGCTCACGTCCAGATACTCGCCGCGTGTCAGGATCACGCAGCGCTCGATGGCGTTTTCCAGCTCGCGGACATTGCCTGGCCAAGGGTAGCGGCTGAGGATGTCCATGCAGTCAGGGGTGATTCCCTTGACCAGCCGCTTGTTGCGTTTGGCGCAGCGGCGGATGAAGAAATCGGTGAGCAGGGGGATGTCGCTTTGCCGCTCATGCAGGGAAGGCACGTCCAGCGTGACCACGTTCAGACGGTAATACAGATCCTCGCGGAAGCGGCCCTCCTGCACCTCGGCCTCCAGATCGCGGTTGGTGGCGGTGACAATGCGGACATCGACGCTGATCACCTCCTGCCCGCCGACGCGCTGCACCTCATGCTCCTGCAGCACGCGGAGGAGCTTGGCCTGCATGGCCGGGGTGGTCTCGCCGATCTCGTCAAGAAAAAGAGTGCCGTGCTGGGCCTGGACAAAACAGCCTTCCCGCCGTCGGTCCGCGCCGGTGAAGGCCCCTTTCTCATGGCCGAAGAGTTCCGACTCCAGCAGGTTCTCGGCCAAGGCCGCGCAGTTCACCTTGACGAACGGGCCGTCCTTGCGCAGACTGCGGTAGTGCAGGGCCGAAGCCACCAGCTCCTTGCCGGTGCCGGATTCGCCGCTGATCAGCACTGTGGCCTCGGTGGGCGCGACTTGCAGGATCATTTCCCAAAGCTCCTGCATGGGCGGCGAGGAGCCGATGATCCTGCCGTCCTCGTCAAAGGGCTGGCCGCCGTGCGGTTCCGGCTCGTCCGGCGGCAGGCGGTGGCTCATGGCGATTTCCGCCGTCTCACGGAGCCGCTCCAGATCAACCGGCTTGGTCAGATAGTCGTGCGCGCCTTCCTTGATGGCCTCCACCGCGAAATCAATGGACGAGGAGGCGGTGACCATCACCACCGGAATGGCCGGATTGATGGCCCGGATCTCCCGCAGCGCTCTGAGGCCGTCCATCTGCTTCATGCAGACATCCATCAGCACAAGGTCGAACGGCCCCTTCCGCACCTCATCCACCGCCGCCTGGCCGTCGTCAGCTTCGACGCAGCTCCAGCCCCAGCGGCTCAGAACGGCATTGAGGGCGTAGCGGTTCGACTGCTCGTCATCCACAATCAAAACTTTTGCGGCTTTTGGTGTCTTCATGATTTCAGCCCGCTTCAGCACTCTCCTCCCAGTTTAATTATTACAGACAGAGTAGGGGGAAAACAATGCGCTGTCCATAAAAAACATGCTGGCGGGGCGAATTCCGGCAGGCCGCGCCGCCGCCTGTTTTGTGGTTGACAAACCGGACTGCGGCAGCTATCTCTGTATGCGGCGGCCTGCTGTTCCTCCGGGCCGCCTCTCTTAAGTGTTCAGTTCAGGATGCGCTGTCAGCGTCCCTCCGCATCTGCCGCGTCAACCCAAGCCTTTCAAGGAGCCGCCCATGAGCAGCAAGGCCGCCTGTTTTTTTCTTCAGCTCGCGCTGATCCTCAGCCTCTCCGCCGCCCCCCTCAGGGCGCAGCCGCAGAAGGACAGCGGCAGCCTGCCTGAAGATTCGCGCGTGACCACCCTCTCCGCAGTGGCTGAATCAATAGTCTCGCTGACCGAGGAACTGCGGAGCAAGGAAAAGGAGCTTGAAGCGGCGGGCGGCGAGGAGCGGAAAAAGGCTGTGCAGGCGGAACTGAACAGCCTCAGCCAGCAGCTGAACAGTTTTGAGGAAAATTTCGAGAGCATCGCCACAGGAGTGAACTGGAGCGAGCTGAATGCCGCCAAGGAGCAGGACTTCAACTGGCAGAAAGAGCTGCGCGACATCTTTCAGCCCGCTCTGAAGGGGATGAAGAAAATCACTGAGCGGCCCATGCAGATTGAGAAGCTGCGCGGCGAGCTGGATTTTCATCAGAAGCAGCTTGCCGCGACGCAGCGGGCGGCAGCCAGCGTGGAGCAGCTGCTGCCGCTGGCGGAGCGGGCGGACCTGCGCCGCAGGCTCCGGACGGTGCGGCAGAAGCTGACCGAGCAGGAAAAGCAGCTGTCCAGCCAGCTGGCGGTCATCACCCACAAGCTGGAGGAGCGGCTGAACGAGAAAACCTCGCTCTGGCAGTCCAGCCAGGAGCTGCTTCAGATGTTCTTCAAAAGCCGGGGCAGAAACCTGCTGCTCTCCATTTTGGCTTTCGCCGCCGTCTTTTCGCTGCTCCGGCTTGGCTACCGCTTCCTCCGCAGGCTGATTCCGGCCTACAGGGAGCCGGTGCGGCCTTTCTACCTCCGCCTGTTCGAGGTCTCCTATCAGACCCTGACGTACGCGGGTGCCGGAGCCGCCCTGCTGCTGGCGTTGTACGTCCTCAACGACTGGATACTTCTCAGCGTGATGCTGGTTTTTTCTCTCGGCATCGCCTGGGCGGCCAAGCAGGGCGTGGCCCAGTTCTGGGAGCAGACCAAGCTGGTGCTGAACATCGGCGCGGTTCGGGACGGCGAGCGCATCGTCTACAACGGCCTGCCCTGGCGGGTCGCCTCGATCAGTCTTTACAGCCGTCTGGAAAATCCTGACCTCAGCACGCCTTTCATCCGGGTCCGGCTGAAAGATCTGATCGGGCTGGCTTCACGCCCTTATCACCCGCAGGAGCCGTGGTTTCCCTGCCGGACCGACGACTGGGTGCTGCTCTCTGACGGCTCTTTCGGCAAGGTCGGCATCCTGACACCTGAATTCGTCCAGATTTTTCTCGGCGATCTGCCCAAATTTTACCGCATGCAGGATTTTCTCAGCATGACTCCGGGCAATCTCTCCAAAGGCTTCTTTCTTGTCTCAACTTTCGGCATTGATTACGCCCATCAGGCCATCTGCACCGGCGAGGCGCCTGAGCTGCTGAAGGAGGCCCTGCGCCAGCGGCTGACTGAGGAGGGCTTCGGGGCCGACATCACCGACATAGTGGTGCAGTTCAAAGAGGCCGGGCTGTCCTCGCTCGACTTTCTGCTCGTCGCCTGCTTCAGCGGCAAGGCCGCGCCTTTCTACGGCAAGCTGAGCCGCCTGCTCCAGCAGATCGCGGTGGAGACCGCCACCGCCCAGCAATGGAGCATTCCCTTCCCGCAGGTTTCCTGCTCCTTCCGCGAGGGCGGGCCTGTCCTGCCCGGCGGAATTCAGAGCGTGTTGAGCAGTCGGCCCAGTGCCTCGACAGGCAGCGCCTGATCCGCCGGGGCGCAGAGCTGGGCGCAGCGCGGCATTTCCGGGAACTGGGCGGTTTCCGGCTCCTGCACCAAGGCCAGGCCGCCGCAGTCCTTGATCCGCTTCAGACCCCGCGCGCCGTCGCTGTTCGCCCCGGTCAGCACTACGCCGACCAGCGCGGGGCCGTAAACATCCGCCGCGCTCTCAAACAGCACGTCAATCGAGGGACGGCAGAAGTTGACCTTCTCCTCGACCGAGAGGGAAAAGGTCTCGTCCCGCTCGATCAGCAGATGATAATCCGGCGGGGCGACATAGACACGGCCGGGCAGAATCTTTTCTTTTTCAACGGCTTCCTGCACAGCGAGATGGGTGCAGGAGGCGTAAAAACGGAAGAGGTAGTCGCCCTGCTCTCGGTGCAGATGCTGGACGATGATCAGCGGCAGCCGGAAGCCGGGACTCAGCTGGGCCAGCAAGGCTGCGACCGCCTGCATCCCGCCTGCCGAGCAGCCTGCCACAACCGCCCTGCGCCTCATCATCGCCGCTCCGCTCCGCTGTCCCGCACCCGCTTGCGGTAGATTCTGTTTTTGCTGTCAATCTCCTCGCAGCGGCTCTCGCTGGAGGAAAAACGCAGGCTTTCCTTGGTGCCGAGGCAGAGGAAGCCGCCCCGGATCAGGCTGCTGTCTAAAAGCCGCAGCACCCGGTCTTTCAGCTCCTGATTGAAATAGATCATCACGTTGCGGCAGAGGATCAGGTGCATTTCAGCGAAAACCTGATCAGAGGCCAGATTGTGGTTGGCAAAGGTGATGCTTTTTTTCAGCTCCCGGCTCATGATGATGTGGTCATGGGAGGCGTGGCAGTAGCGGCTGAAAGAGTCGTGCGGCCCGCTTTTCTGGTAATTCTCGCTGTATTCCCGCACCTGCCGCAGCGGGTAGATGCCTTCTTTGGCCACAGCCAGAGCCTGATCATTGATGTCGGTGGCGTAGATGGTGGAATGCGCGGCCAGCCCCTCCTCTTTGAGGAGAATGGCCATGGTGTACGCCTCCTCGCCGCTGGCGCAGCCCGCCACCCAGACCCGGATGTAGGGGTAGGTGCGCAGCAGCGGCACCACGTTCTCCCGCAGCGAACGCCAGAATTCCGGGTCGCGGAACATGCCGGACACGGTGATCGAAAAGGCGGCCAGCAGCTCTTGAAAAAAAGCAGGATCGTGCAGCGCCTTGGGGATCAGTTCGCCTGCCGAAGCCAACCCGGTCTGCTCCATCAGCTGCCGCAGCCGCCGCACCACGCTGGCGCGGGCATAGCTGCGGAAGTCGTAGCCGTAGCGGCGGAAGACGGCCTCCAGCAGCAGGTCAATTTCAAGATTTTCCAGCTCGTTCTGATTCATGCCTGCCGGTAGAGCCAGACCCGCATCATCGACAGCAGCCGTTCCAGATCAATCGGCTTGGCCAAATAATCGCTGGCTCCGGCCTCGATGCACTTCTCCCGGTCCTCCTTCATCGCCTTGGCGGTCAGGGCGATCACCGGCAGGTCGCGGAGTTCGCGCTGCGCCCGGATCCGGCGCGTGGCCTCGTAGCCGTCCATCTCCGGCATCATGATGTCCATCAGCACCAGATCAATCCGCCCGTCTTCCGCCAGCGTTTTCAGGGCTTTTTTGCCGTCCTCGGCAATGACCACCTCCATTCCCTTTTCCTCCAGAATGCCGGACAGGGCGAAGACGTTGCGCATGTCGTCGTCAACCAGCAGGATGCGCTTGCCCTTGAAAATATTCTCCTGATCGTAGAGGCCGGTGATGATCTCCTGCTTCTTGTCCGGCATCTGCTCCACCACCCGGTGCAGGAAGAGCGAGGTCTCGTCCAGCAGCCGCTCGCGGGAGCGGGCGTTTTTGATGATGATGGATTCGGCGTACTTGTTCAGCTCCTTCTCCTCCTCGCGGCTCAGTTCCCTGCCGGTGTAAATGATCACCGGCGGCACCTTAATCTTCTGCTCGCCCGCCAGCCTGCGCAGCAGCTCAATGCCGTTGCAGTCGGGCAGGCCCAGATCCAGCACCATGCAGTCAAATCGCTCGCTGCGCAGGAGGGCGTGGGCCTCCTCGCCGGTCTTGGCCTCCTCGATGACTGTGTCCTCGCTGCCCACCAGCTCGACCAAGGCGGCGCGCAGCGCGTCGTCGTCCTCCACCACCAGCAGCCGCTTGACCTTGCTGCTGCTGATTGACTCAAAGCGGGCCAGAGCCTCGGCGATCTGCTCCTGATCCACCGGTTTGGTGAAGAATCCGACCGCGCCCTGCCGGAAGGCTTCGCGGCTGCCCTCCTCGACAGACATCATGTGCACCGGGATGTGGCGGGTGGCGGGATTGGTCTTCAGGCTGGTCAGAACAGTCCAGCCGTCAATGCCGGGCAGCTTGATGTCCAAGATGATGCCGGTGGGCTGATGCCGCTCCGCCAGCTGAAGGCCCTCCTCGCCGGTCTCGGCGGCCAGAGCCTTGAAGCCGCGCCGTCGGCACTGATCCATGAGAATTTTGGCAAATTTACGATCGTCCTCAATGATCAGGATGCTCCGCGCTCCCGGACTGAGGCTGCTGCGGTCGTCCTCGGCGGCCTGCGGCTGCTGCGGGCGGGGCGGCAAGGAGAGCGCGGCAGGCCGCTTCAGCTCCGGCGGCGCGGCGGCTTTCTGCTCTTTGCCGCTGTCCTGGATGCCGTGCAACGGCAGATAGAGAGTGAAGACCGAGCCTTTGCCCGGCTCGCTGACCAGCTGAATCTCGCCGCCGAGCAGCGCGGCCAGCTCCCGCGAGATGGAGAGGCCGAGGCCGGTGCCGCCGTACTTGCGTCCAGTGGAGCCGTCCGCCTGTTGGAAGGCCTCGAAGATAATCTTCTGTTTGTCCGCCGGGATGCCGATGCCGGTGTCGGCCACGCTGATGGCGACCGTCTCCTCGGCGGCAAGCTCCTCGCGGCGGAAACGGACTCCTGCCGCCGGAACAGCGAAGGCCAAGCGGACGCTGCCCGCCTCGGTGAATTTGATGCTGTTGCCGATGAAATTTTTGACAATTTGCTCCAGCCGCTTGCGGTCGGTGAGCAGGGCCGGAGGCAGGGCCGGATCAATGCTGACCGAGAAATCCAAGCCTTTCAGCTCGGCCATGTGGTTGAAAAGATTGCGGGCGTTCTCGGCCACTTCGGTTAAAGCCACCTCTTCAGCCTCCACCTCCACCCGGCCCGCCTCGATTTTGGACAGATCAAGTATCTCGTTGATCAAATTGAGCAAATCTTTGCCCGATTCAACAACCACCTTGGCAGCCTCCTGCTGGTGTTCAGTCAAATTGCCCTGCCTGTTGTCGGCCAAGGTCTGGGAAAGCAGCAGCAGGCTGTTGAGCGGGGTGCGCAGCTCATGGCTCATGTTGGCCAAAAATTCGGACTTGTACTTGGAGGCCAAGGCCAGATCGCGCGAACGCTCCTCGATCTCCTCGCGGGCGGCGATCAGCTCCTGATTGCGGTTTTCGATCTCGCTCTTCTGGGCGATCAGAGCTTCAGTCTTCTCCTTGAGGCGGGAATTGGTGGTCTCCAGCTCGGCCTGCTGGCTTTCCAGCTCCTCCTGGAATTCCTTCAAGGCCACGGTCTGCGCCTCCAATTCCTCATTGGTGGCTTTCAGCTCCTCGCCCTGATGACGTAATTCCTCGGACTGCCGCTGCGTCTCCTCCAGCAGCTCCTGCACCTCCTGGCGGCGGCGGGCGACATCAAAGACGATGGCGATGCTGTCCCCGGCCTCGCGGAGGAAATTCATATCCTCATCGGAAAATTCTTTGAAGGAGGCCAGCTCAATCACCCCGACCAGACGCTCCTCGTGCAGGAACGGCGCGGCCACGATGTTGCAGGGCGGCGCGTCGCCGAGCGAGGAGCTGATGCGGACATAGCCTTCCGGCAGGTCAGTGACCGAGATGAGCGATTTCTCCAGCGCGGCCTGCCCGGCAAGACCCTCGCCCAGCTCGATGGAGGAGCTGAGGCCCTTGCGCTTGCTGAAGGCGTAGCTGCCCGCCATGACCAGTTTCTGGCCGCTCTTGTCCGTCAGGTAGAGGGAGGCCATCTGCGCGCCAAGGAAGCGGGCGAGAAAACTGCTGATTTTCCGCGCCAGCGTCCGCGCGTCGAGCTGGCCCCGCGTCTGCTCGGCCAGCTCGGCGATGCCGGTTTTGTGGCGGAAATTCTTCTCCACCGAATCCACCATGAAATCAAGCGCGTCGGCCAGCTGGCCGATTTCGTCCGAGCGCCGCAGGTTGAGCCGCTGCTTGAGGTCGCCGGCGGCGATGGTGTCGGCCACGCCGGCGGCGTAGATGATCGGCCTGCTGATCGAGCGGGCGATGAACCAGGCCACCGCGCCCACAGCGGCGAAGGTGAGGAGCAGGGCGGCTGAGAGCCAGAGCAGCACCTGCCTGCCCGCCTTGGCGCTGGTTTCGTCCATCACGGTTTTGTAGCGCAGCGCCTCGCTTTCATTGACTTCGCAGATCAGCGCCCAGCGCACGCCGAACACGTCGAGGGGACTCCAGGAGGACAGCACGGTGTTGCCGAGGTAGTCTTTGATGATGCCGGTGCCGCTTTTCCCTTGCAACGCGCTGCGGCTGGCCTCGGTGCTGACCTTGTTGCCCTGCCGGAACGACTCCACCCGGCTGTAGCGTTCCGGGGCGAGCATGGAGTCGGAGCGCATGAAGCCGTCCTCGCCGACCAAATATGCTTCGAGCGAATGATTTCTTGTTCCGGTCATTCTGATCATCGTCCGCAGCGCCTGGGTGGAGGGCTGCACGGCCAGATACGCCTCGTCCTGCCCGGCGTTTTTGATTCTGGTGATCAGAAAGGCGGACGGCTCGTTGTTGAGCGGCGCATAAGGCGCGTAGTCGCCGAAGGCGATGTTCTGGCCGGGGTTCTGCCGCAGCTGGGCAAAGGCCCGGCCCAGCGGGCTGCTCATCAGCGGCGCGCGGCTGAGAGACTGGCCGAGATCAGAGGCTTTGCTGAGGGAATAGATGATTTTTCCCTCCGCGTTGATCAGGAAGAGATTGTTCCAGTCAAAATCGCGGCAGACATCTTGGAAGAGGCCGTCGCTCTCATCCGCCAGCTTCTGCCAAGTCTCGGCATCCGCCTGATCCAAGGCGCGGAAGATTTGCAGCAGCCAGGGGTTGTCGCGGAGCATGGACATCTCCCCTTCCATCTTTTTGAAAAAGGAGGCGACCTGCTTCTCTTTGATCTCGCAGATGATTTTCAGCTCGTCGTAGGCGGCCTGCTCCACAGCGGCGACTCCCTGTCCGCCCACGGTTTTCAGCCCCTGCGAGGCGATCAGCCAGAGCGTGAGGCCGATGAAGAGCAGGGGAATCAGGCCCACGCCGAGGTGCGAGGCGATCATTCTGGCGTGCAGGCCGCGCCTGACGGCGGCGCGGCTGCGGCTGGCTGGCTGGCTGCTTTTATTGTTCATCGCAATGCTCCGCAGTGCTGTTGTACACAACCACCCTGTTTCTGCCTGACTCCTTGGCAAGATAGAGGGCGCGGTCCGCGCAGCAGATCAGGTCGTCCGGCTGCTGCGGCTTATGGTCCTGATAGGAGGCGATGCCGATGCTCACGGTCATGCCGATGCTGATCTGAAGCCCGGCAAAAGGCTGCTCCGCGCAAAGGGCGCGGATTTTTTCAGCGGCGGTCAGCGCGCCGCTGAGGCCGGTTTGCGGCAGCAGGACGATAAACTCCTCGCCGCCGAAGCGGAAGGAGAAGTCTGAGCGGCGGATTCCGGCCAGTATCCGGGCGGCGAACTCCTTGATCACGAAATCGCCGAAGTCGTGGCCGTAGGTGTCGTTCACTTTTTTAAAATGATCCAAGTCGAGCATGAGCAGGGACAGCTCGGTGCCGTAGCGGCGGCTCCGCTCCGCCTCCCGCTTCATCACCTCAGCCAGCTTGCGCCGGTTGCAGAGGCCGGTCAGCTCGTCATGCGTGGCCATGCGCTCCAGCAGGCGGTTCTGCTCCAAAACCAGCTGCTTGGCATGCTCCAGCTCGCTGATGGTCTCTCTGAGCTGCTGCTGCTGCCGGTAAATTTCCATAAAAAAAAGCACCTTGCCAAGCAGAATTTCCGGGTGGAAGGGCTTGGTGATGAAATCCACCGCTCCTGAATTATAGCCTTTGAAAATATGAAAACTGTCAGAATAAATGGCGGAGAGAAAAATAATCGGCAGGCGGCTGGTCTTCTCCCTGCCCCGGATCAGCCGGGCCAGCTCGTAGCCGTCCATCTCCGGCATCTGGACATCAAGAATCGCCAGCGCAAAGTCGTGATGCAGGAGCTGCCGGAGGGCCTCGTTGCCGCTGTCAGCCTCGACAAATTCCGCCGCCGCCTCGTGCAGGACGGTTTTCAGGGTGAAGAGATTGTTCGGCTTGTCGTCAACAATCAGTATCTTGATCGGCTCGGCCATTGTCCTGTCCCGCGTTGAGTCTTGTCACCGGTCCCGGCTGAGGACATAGCCAGCCAAGCTGCGGAGCGCAGTCACGCCGTCCTGCTGCCAGTCCTGATCAAAGCAGGCCAAGGCCGCCAGCCCTGCCGCCATTTCCTGCTCCGCCCGCTGGCGGCTGTACGTGAAACTGCCCAGCCGCTCCATCAGCTGCCGCACATAGGAGCACGACGCGCTCAGACTGCGGCCTTCTTGGACGATCAGGAAAAGCTGGTCGTGTTCTTGATGCCCCGCTCTGCTCAGGGCATGAATCAGCGGCAGGGTCATTTTGCCTTCAAGCAGGTCGTTGCAGGTCTTCTTGCCGGTGGCCAGCTCGTCGCCGAGATAATCAAGCAGATCGTCGGCGATCTGAAAGGCCCGCCCGATTTTTTCGCCGTACAGTGCCAAGGCCGCGACTTGATCCCGGTCGCCTTGGCCGTGCAGCGCTCCGACCGCGCAGGCTGCCCGGATCAGTCCTGCGGTTTTCTTGTCGATAATATCAAAATACTGCGCCTCGGTCACTGCCGGATTGGCGACGCGGCGCATCTGGAGGAATTCGCCGTCTGCCATGCCTGCCGCCGCCTCGCTGAAAATTTCCAAAGCCTGTGGCCCGGCCAGCGAGCCGATCAGGCGCATGGAGCGGGCGTGCAGCCAGTCGCCGGTGAGAATCGCCGCTGGCAGGCCGTAGCGGCTGACCACCGATTCCTTGCCCCGGCGGCTGTCAGCGTGGTCAAGCACGTCGTCGTGAATCAGTGTGGCGGTGTGCAGATATTCAAAGGCGGCGGCGATCTGGCCGAGCGTCCGCGCCTCACCTTTGCCGCAAAGCCGCGAGCAGAGGACAGTCAGCAAGGGCCGCAGCCGCTTGCCGCCGGAGAGCAAAGCGTAGCGCAGCACCTCAGCTAAAAGCGGGTCGCAATCGCTCAGGGTTTCGGCAAGTTCAGCGCGGATGACGGTCTCGATTTCGGCGGCGTTCTGGGCGATCAGGGCAAACAGGGCGGCGGTTTCCGCTGCGGAGGGCTTCATCTTTTTCCCTTGGCTGGGTATAATTGAAAAATCGGGCCGCACTGGCGGCGGGCTGAAGTCATGGGGCAAAGAACTTTTCCACATCCCGCAGGTTGCGGGTCAGGGGCGAGGGCGGCAGACTGGCAATGAATCTGCCGCCGTAGGGTTTGGTGAAGAGGCGCACGTCAAGGACAGCGGCCACGCCCCGGTCTCCGGCCCGGCGCATCAGACGGCCCACGCCCTGCCGCAGGCTGAGGATGGCCCTCGGCACCTGAAATTCAAAAAAAGGATTGCCGCCAGCGGTCTTGATCCGCTCAATCCGGGCCAGCAGCACCGGATCGGTTGGCACCTCAAAAGGCAGCTTGTCAATGATCACCATGCTCAAAGATTCACCCGGCACGTCAACGCCCTCCCAGAAGCTGGCCACGGCCAAAAGCACCGAGTCGGTCTCTTTGGCGAAGCGGTCTAGCAGAAGCTGGCGGGAGGCTGAGCCTTGGCGGAGCAGCGGATAGGGCAGCGCGTCGCGCAGACTGTGCCAGGCCTGCTCAAGGGCCTGAAACGAGGTGAAGAGCACAAGTGCCCGTCCGCGCGAGCAGATGAGCAGCTTTTTCAGCTCCTGATGCAGCCGCTCCCGGTGGCCGGGGGCGTTGGGTTCGGGAAAACTGCTGTCCGGGACATACAGCAGCGTCCGGCTTTTATAATCAAAAGGCGAGGGAAAAATGCAGGCCGGGCTGTCTTCCGGCAAGCCAAGCCGCTGACGGAAATAGCCCGCGCTGAGGGTGGCTGAGGTAAAGACGCAGTGCCGCATTTGAGCGAAGAGCGTTTTTTGCAGGTCAGCCGCCACATCAATCGGCGTGGCCGCGAGGCTCAGATTTTTTTCGCTCCGCTCAAACCAGCGCACATGGCTGCTTTGCTCGACATCAAGCTGGGCTGTGATCTGCGCCAGATTTTCACCCAGCTCCTCGCAGCGCGGCAGAAGCTGCTTCCACGGGCCGTCGTCGTTTTTTTCGCCGGTCAGCTCTATCTGCTCGGCTAAGAATTCCAAATCAGCCAGCAGGGTGTCTTTGAGCAGATCGAGCGCAGGCTGGGCGGCAAAAAGTTCGGGCAGAGGAAAACGGCCTCTGGCAGGGGGGAAGAGGCTGAAAAATCGTTCGCCGATGCCGGTCAAATTTTCAAAGGCGGTGAAGAGTTTTTTATGCTTCCGCTTGCCGCCGCTGTCCTTCGCCGCTTTTTCGACATCAGCGATCAAATCCAGCAGCTGGTAGCGCGAGAAGGACAGGCCGAAGAACTGGGCGGCGATGTCCTCCAGATGGTGCGCCTCGTCAAAAACAACGCTCTCGCAGCGGGGCAGCACCTCGCCATAGCCGCTCCGGCGCACGGCCAGATCAGAAAAGAGCAGGTGGTGGTTGACGACTAATATCTGGCAGGAGGCGGCTTCGCGTCGGACTCTGTTCAGATAGCAGCGGCTGTGGTCGGGACAGTCTGAGCCGAGGCAGAAATGGGTCTGGCAACAGATTTTCTGCCAAAGCGGCGAGCTGCCGGAAAGGCCGGGCAGCTCGGCCCGGTCGGCGAAGACCGTTTTCTTCAGCCAAGCGCGGAGCTTGGCCGTGGAAACGCCGCCGCTGTCCTCGACGGCGAACAGCTCCAGCTGGCCGCCTGCAATGAGCTGGTGCCAGCGGTGCAGGCAGAGATAATTTTGGCGGCCCTTGACGCACATCGCCTTCAGCTCCGGGGCGAGCTGCTCGCGGACGAACGGAATTTCGCGGCTGAGGATCTGATCCTGCAAATTGCGGGTGTTGGTCGAGACCAGCGTCTTCCGCCCGCTGAGCACCGCCGGGATCAGATAGGCCAGTGTCTTGCCTAGGCCGGTCTCAGCCTCCAACAGCAGACAGGCCGCAGGCGGGCCGTCCTGCCGGGCCAGCAGCTCCGCCACGGCTTCAGCCATCCGCCGCTGGCCGGGCCGGGCCTCATGTTCCGGCAGATGCCGGACAAGAATGCCTGCCGGGCCGAAGATATGCTCCATCGTCTCGCTCATGCCTCCTCCAAGGCTGTCAGCATAGCGTTGACGTTTTTCGGTTGTCAACAGCAAAGGCATAAAGTAGTAATGATTCATGGAGGAATACCCCTCGCGCCGCAGAACCTTTCACCAGAGAGAAACGCTCATGTGCGATCCTGATGCCCTCAAGTCCGTCGGTCTCCTTCACGACGATGTCTATCTGGAGGAGGACGAGGTGGTGCTGGCGGTGGATGATTTTGTCCAAATTGCCGGAATCATCAAGGCCTATCTCCAGCACCGCCACCTGAAGACAGTGACCGCCGGCACCGCCGCCGAGTTCCGGCAGCTGCTGCCGCAGGTCCGGGCCGCCTTGGTGCTTTTGGACATCAACCTCCCGGACGGCAGCGGCGTGGATCTGATCTCGGAGATCAAAGCCGCCGACCCGGACACGGCGGTGATCATGCTCTCCGGCGTGACCGACCTCCAGACCGCGCTGAAGTGCATCCGGCACGGCGCTGACGACTACCTGACCAAGCCGGTGCAGTTCGAGCCGTTCTGGGAGACCGTGCGCAAAGTGCTGGAGAAGCGGCGGCTGAAGATCAGCAACCGCCGCTACCAGAAGCAGATTGAGCAGGGCAGTTTCCGTCTTCGGCTGCTGCACGAGCTGGCAGTGAAGATGAACTCCGCCTACCTCAGCATGACCGCCTTGGATGAGATTCTGCGGGCGATTTTGGTCGGCATCACCGCTGAGGAGGGGCTGGGCTTCAACCGGGCCTTTCTCGCCCTTTTTGACGACAAAGAGCAGGTTCTGGAGGGCAGGCTGGCCATCGGGCCGGGCTGCCGCGAGGACGCGCGCCGGATCTGGCAAGAGATCAGCGCCAAGGACTTGGGCTTTCATGACCTCATGGACGCGGTGCGCAGCCACGGCTTTCATGAGGACAGCGAGGTGAACCGGATCGTCCGCGCCCTGCGGATTGAATCCGCCGACAAGGAGCATCTGCTCTTCCGCGCCGCCGCCGAACGCCGGACCATCAACGTCTGCCAAGGGCAGTCCGACTGCTGCCCGGCGCCGGTCGAGCTGATGGGCCTGCTGGAGGAGGACAGCTTCGTTGTTGTGCCGCTGTATTGCCAGAACGCCGCGCTGGGAGTGATTATCGCTGACAACTTTGTCACCGGCAGGCCGATTGATGATGACGCGGTCAAAGCCTTGGAGAGCTTCGCCAGCCAGGCCAGCCTGGCCATTGAGCACTGGCGCATCTACATGCAGATGGAGCGCAAGATCAAGGAGCTGGAGGCTGTGACCGAGGAGCTGGGAAAAAATAAGGATCTGCTGGTCGAGGCCGAGCGCTATGCGGCGGTGGGGCAGGTGGCGGCCCAGCTTGCCCACAACATCCGCAATCCGGTCACGGCCATCGGCGGCACGGCACGGCTGCTGGCCCGCAAGATCGAAGACGCGCAGCAGCTCAACTTTCTCGGCATGATGATCAACGAGACGGTCAAGATTGAGCAGACGCTGGAGGATCTGCTCAATTTTGTTGACAAAATGCCGCCGGAAAAAGAGCAGGCCATGCTCTATCCCTTAGTGGTCAAGTCGCTGATGCTCTTTTACAGCTCAATGCAGAAGCAGGGCGTGGAATATGAGGTGCAGATGCCGGACCGCCAGCTGGAATGGCGGCTCGATCCTGCCCAGATCAGACGGGTTTTTGTGCATCTGATCCGCAACGCGGTCGAGGCGATGGAGCAGGGCGGCAGGCTGGTGGTCGAGGCCGCCGCCTTGGACGGACGGCTGCGGATTTCAGTGCGGGACACCGGCCTTGGCATCGCTGAGGCGGACATCCGCCGGGCTTCAGATCCCTTCTACACCACAAAAACCGCAGGCACCGGCGTGGGTCTGACCTTGGTGGAGCGGATCGTCAAAGAGCATGGCGGCGAGCTGCTCATCCGCAGGCAGGAAAGCGGCGGCACCGAAGTCGCTTTCACCCTGCCGGGCGGCTGAAGCGCATTTGCAGTTGCCAAAAGGGTCTGAACCTGATACAGAAGGAGGGCATTTTCTCCCCTGACAAAATTTTCTTCAAAAGGAACACATCATGGCCCAGGAATCTCTCATCCGTCTTGCCGGACGGGTGCTGCAAGTCCCGCCTTCCCCAACCCTCGCCGTCAACGCCAAAGCCAAAGCGCTGAAAGCTGCGGGCGAGAACATCCTCAACTTCAGCGTCGGCGAGCCGGACTTCGACACGCCGGAGCACGTCCGCGAGGCGGGCAAAAAAGCGATTGACAACGGCCAGACCCGCTACACCGCTGTGCCGGGCATCCCGGAGCTGCGCGAGGCGGTCGCCATGCGCTTCAAAGCGGATCACGGCTGGGATTATCATCCCGATCAGATTCAAATCTGCTGCGGCGGCAAGCACGGCCTCTACAACATTTTCCAAGCCATGCTCAATCCCGGCGATGAGGTGCTGGTGCCTGCGCCGTACTGGGTCTCTTATCCGCCGATGGTGCAGCTCGCAGGCGGCGTGCCGGTCGAGGTGCCTTTGGACGAGGCTGCCGGTTTCGACCTCAATCCAGCCACTCTTGCCGCCAAGGCCACAGAGAAAACCCGCGCCATCTTCCTCAACAGCCCGTCGAATCCCGCCGGCTCAATCTTCTCGGAAAAAGCACTGCGGGCCGTGGCCGACATGGCCCTTGAGCGCGGCTGGCTCGTGGTCAGCGACGACATCTACGAGACAATCTGTTATCTCGACGGCAAGCTGCCGCACATTCTTGATGTCGAGCCGCGCTTGAAAGAGCAAACTGTGGTGCTCAACGGCGTGTCCAAATCCTTCGCCATGACCGGCTGGAGAATCGGCTACTGCGCCGGGCCGCTGCATCTGATCAAGGCGATGAATAAAGTGCAGAGTCATTCCACCTCCAATCCGTGCAGCCCAGCGCAGTACGCCGCTTTGGCCGCTCTGACCGGCCCGCAGGATTTCCCCGGCGAAATGAAAAAAGCCTTTCTGCCCCGCCGCGATTTCTTTGTCCGCGATCTGGAGTCCATCGCGGGCGTGACCTGCGTCAATCCCAGCGGCGCGTTCTATGTCTTCCCCAACTTCTCCGCCTATTACGGCAAGTCCTTCAAGGGCAAGGCGATCAAGGATTCCGTGGCCATGGCGGATTACTTCCTCGACGAGGCCAAGGTGGCCTCAGTGCCGGGCGCGGCTTTCGGCGCAGATGCCTTTGTCCGCTTCTCCTTCGCCACCTCAATGGCGGTGATTGAGGAAGGCATGGCCCGGATCAAGAAGGCCTTGGCGGCCTTGAACTGACAAGTCACTGCTGCTTCAGCAGCCGTCGAACTGACGGACAGCCCGGACAAAGGCCCGGACGAGCGCATGATCTTTGCGGCCCGGACTGCTTTCCACGCCTGAATTGACATCCACGCCGTAGGGCTGCGCAGCCGCGATTGCGGCGCGGATGTTGCTGGCATCCAGTCCGCCTGCGAGGATGAAATTCCGTTGCAGGTTGAGCCGGGGAATCAGCGGCCAGTCAAAGGTCTGGCCGGTGCCGCCTTGCTGGCCCTTGCGGTAGGTGTCTAAGAGAAAAGCCCGGACGTGGGCATGATACGGGGCCACGTCCTCGGCTTGCAGCTGCGGCCCCACGCGCAGGGCCTTGATGATTTGACAGGGCGCGGCGGCGCGGGCCAGCCGCTCGCAGTAGTCTGGCGGCTCCTGCCCGTGGAGCTGGGCGCAGCTCAGGCCGCAGAAGCGGATGATCTCTTCGGCCTCGCCGCAGTCGCGGTCTACAAAAACCCCCACGGTGTTGACAAAGGGCGGCAGCTGCTCGATGATCAGGCGGACTGTCTCCGGATCAACATAACGCGGGCTTTTTTCATAAAAGATGAAGCCCAGCGCGTCCACGCCCGCCTCGACAGCAGCCAGCGCGTCGTCCAGATTGGTCATGCCGCAGACTTTGATGCGGATTCGGCTCATGGTCGTCATCAAACGGAAAGGAAATCCCGCAGCGTTCCGGCCTGTTCCGCGCTGCGCATCAGACTTTCGCCAATCAGCGCAGCCCGCACTCCCGCCTCTTTCAGCCGCAGCATGTCCGCCCGGCTGCTGATGCCCGACTCGCTCACCACCGGAATTTCTGCCGGAATCAGCCGTTTGAGGCGGAAGGTGGTCTCCAGATTCATGCTGAAATCCTTTAGATTGCGGTTGTTGATGCCCACCAAATTGGCTCCTGCGGCCAATGTCTTCTCCAGCTCGGCCTCGTCATGTACCTCGGTCAGTACGTCCATGCCGCGCTCCTCGGCCTGCTGACGGAAATCGCGCAGCTGGGCTTCATCGAGCAAGGCGGCGATGAGCAGTATCGCGTCCGCGCCAAAGACGGCGGCCTCTTCGATCTGAATCGGGTCAAGAATGAAATCCTTGCGCAGCACGGGCAGCTCGACCGCGCCGCGCACCAGCGGGATATATTCAATTGCGCCTTGAAAAAAATCCCGGTCGGTCAGTGCGGACAGAGCCTGCGCGCCGCCGTCGCGGTAGTTGCGGGCAATGGCGCAGGGATCAAAATCAGGCCGGATCACGCCTTTGGAGGGCGAGGCTTTTTTCGCCTCGGCGATGATAGCCACGCCGGGCGCGGCAAGCAGGGCGCGGATGAAGCCGCGCGGCGGAGCGACGCTGCCTTCCGGCGGACGGATGCCGCCGCGTTTCAAAGCAGCGATTTCTTCCCGCTTGCGGGCGGCGATGGTGTCGAGAATCATGATTGCAGATGAAAATTATTAGCCAAATTTGGGAATGCCGATCAAGCAGGACGGCAAAAAATTTCAGATCAGGCGGTCTTGTTTTTACAGAAAGCCGCAAAATTCTCCAGCTTGCGCAGGGCCGCGCCGCTGGTGATCACGGTTCTTGCCAAATCAATGCCGCCGCGCAGGTCAGCGGCCTTGCCTGCGGCCATCAGCGCCGCTCCGGCGTTGAGCAGGGCCATGTCCAATTTCGCGCCGGGCGCGCCGCCCAGCACAGCCCGCACCTGCTCCGCCGACTCCGCCGCTGTTTTCCCGCCTTTGATCTCGGCGAACTCCGCCCGCTTCAGACCAACCTGCTCCGGCTCGACCGTGCAGCTTTCCACCTTGCCGTCGCGGGCATCAGCAATATGCGAAGTGCCGGTCACGGTCAGCTCATCCATGCCGCCTTCGCCCCAGACCACCAGAGCGCGTTTCATGCCCAAGCGGGCCAGCACGTGGGCGATGGGCGCGGTCAGCTCTTTGGCGAACACGCCGGTGAGCTGCACGTTTGGCTGCGCCGGGTTGGTCAGCGGGCCGAGAATATTGAAGATGGTGCGGATGCCCAGCTCGCGGCGCGGACCGATGGCGTGTTTCATCGCCCCGTGCAGCATGGGCGCGAAAAGAAAGCCGATGCCGACCGTGCGCACGCATTCCGCCATGCGCTCCGGCGGCATGGTCAGGTCCGCGCCGAGTGCTTCCAGCACGTCTGCGCTGCCGCAGCGCGAGGACACGGCGCGGTTGCCGTGCTTGGCCACTGGCACGCCCGCTCCGGCGACGATGAAAGCCGCAGTGGTGGAGACATTGAAGGTTCCGGAGCCGTCGCCGCCGGTGCCGACGATGTCCATCAGCAGGCCGTCTATGCCGGTGTCGACCGCAGCGGCTTTCTCGCGCATCACCCGCGCCGCGCCGGTGATTTCGTCAATGGTTTCGCCCTTCATGCGCAGGGCGGTGATGAAGGAGCCGATCTGCGCGTCCGTGGCCTGGCCGCTCATGATTTCCTGCATGACGGCGGTCATCTGCGCTTCTTCCAGATGCTGGCCGGTGACAATTCGGGCGATGGCTTCTTTGATCATGATGCGCTCCTGAAGGTTGCGGGCTGACTGATGCCGCCTACTCTACCAAAAATCGCGGCGGAGGCAAAGCCTGTTCACAGGGCCGCGCCGCAAACGCGGTCTTTTTTCATCAAGTTCTCATGCCGCCATAACCAGCTTCTAACACAGGCCGGGTAAATCATCGGCAGGAGAGTGCTGCACCAGTTCCCCGTGCGGCAAGGCAACCAGCGCAGGCTCCGGCGCTGTGCCGCAGCGGGGGACTGCTCCGGCTGAGGCAGGGCTGTCCTCCCCGTTGATTTTTTCTGGAAAAAAGGCGCGGGCGGGGGTATTATATCCGGAAGAAGCAGCTTGCTGCATCCAATAATTCATTATTAAGCAGGAGAGAAGAGAGATGAAGAACGCGCAGATAACGCTGGCCGCTGGGGCAATGCTGCTGGCCGCCGCCACAGGAGCTTCGGCTTTGGAAGTCAAAACCGGCAGCGACAAAGTCACTGCCACTCTGTACGGCCAAGTCAGCCGGGCGGTCATGTTCGCCGATGACGGCTACGAAGACAAATTCTTCCATGTCGACAATGACAACTCCAGCACCAGAGTCGGCCTCAAGGGTGAAGTCGCAGCAGCAGAAGGTCTGACCATCGGGTCTGTGTTCGAGGTGGAGTGGCAGGAAAATCCCTCCAACAGCGTGTCCATGGCGGAAGAGAGCATTGCCGGAGAGTTTCTTTCTCGGCATTTTGACATCTGGTTCAAATCGCAGCTTGGCAAGCTCTCCATAGGCAAGGGCAACACCGCCTCCACGGACACCTCCGAGGTTGACCTCTCCGGCACCGCAGTGGCCTCGTTCTCCGACTTGGCTGTGGGCACAGGTTTCGCGTTCTATGACGCAGCCAGCAGCAGCTACCCGGAGAACGGCATCACTGTGGGCAGTGTCTTTGACTCCATGGACGGCCTCAGCCGTCTGAACCGGGTCCGCTACGACTCTCCCTCCTTCAGCGGCTTCAGCCTCAGCGCCGCCGCAGCCGAGAGCGATGCGTCTGACGTGGCCCTCAGATACGCGGGCGAGATCAACGGCGCCAAGCTGGAGGCTGCCGCCGCCTATGCCAATCCGAACAAAGGCTACGGCCAGATCAACGGCTCGGCCTCTGTGCTTTTCCCCTTTGGCCTGAACCTGACCTTCGCCACTGGAACCCGCGATTTAGACAACATGCCTGAGGGCGGCGATGATCCGACCTTCATGTACGCCAAGATTGGGCACATCTGCAAGGACATGTTCGCTGTCGGCTCCACAGCGGTTTCAGTTGACTACGGTGTCTATGAGAACGTGAAAAAGCAGACCACGGGCGAGGAAGGCACTGTTTATGGTGTGCAGTTAGTGCAGAGCTTGGCCGCGTGGAACACTGATCTCTACGCAGCTTATCAGAACTTTGAGCTGGAAGATGCCAGCGGCGCGGACTACGAGCCGGTCAGCGTCATGATGGCCGGCGCACGGATCAAGTTCTGATCCGCCCGCGCTGTGCTGCCGGGGTGAAAAACATTTCGCCCTGCTGCTCCAAGGCCATGCAGGGCGACCTGCATGGCCCTCTTTTTTTTCTCCGCAACCATGGCTAAAGAAAAAATACTGCTGGTTGAGGACGCGGAAGACATACTCGAATTAGTCCGCTACAATCTGGCCAAGGAAGGGTGTCAGGTGAGCTGCGTCATGTCCGGCGAAGAGGCGTTGCAGGCTGTCCGCCAGACCGCCTTTGACCTGATTCTGTTAGACATCATGCTGCCCGGCTTGGACGGGCTGGAAGTCTGCCGCCGTCTGCGCCGGGACCCGGCGACCGCCCGCGTTCCGGTGATCATGCTCACCGCCAAGAGCGAGGAGACGGACATGGTGGTCGGCTTGGAGCTGGGCGCGGACGATTACGTGACCAAGCCTTTCAGCCCTCGCGTCCTGACCGCCCGCATCCGCGCCGCCCTGCGCCGCTCGCGGCAGCCGGACGAAGACGGCCAGGCCGAGATACTCAGCTTCGGCGGCTTGCAAATTGACTGCTCCCGCCACGAGGTCTCGGTCAAGGGCGAGACCGTGCGGCTGACCGCCACCGAATTCGGCATCCTGCTCTGCCTGAGCAGGCGGCCCGGCTGGGTCTTCAGCCGCTATCAGATCGTGGAGGCGGTGCGCGGCGAGGATTACAGCGTCACCGACCGGGCTGTGGACGTGCATATTGTCGGCCTGCGCAAAAAACTCGGCGAACTGGGCGCCTGCATCGAAACTGTGCGCGGCGTTGGCTACCGCTTCCGGGCGCAGCACGAGGGATGAAAACCCTGCTTTGGAAGCTCTGCTCCTCCTATTTTCTTCTGGCGGCCTTGAGCCTTGCGCTCTGCCTTGCCGCCGCGTCGCTGCTTCTCAAACAATCCGTCATCAGCCAGGCGCAGGATGAGCTTGCAGCGCAGGCCCGCCTGTTGCGCGTCCGGCTGGAGCGGCAGGAGGCTGCGGCATACGGCGGCATCTGCGCCGAGTTCAGCGCGGCACTGGGCAGCCGCTTCACCGTTATTTCGGCTTCTGGCCAAGTGTTGGCCGATTCGGAAAAAGACCCGCTCAGTTTCGACAACCACGCCGACAGGCCGGAAATTCTCGCGGCACTGGCCGGAGCTGTCGGCGTTTCCCGCCGCCGCAGCCACAGCTTGGGCAAGGAGCTGCTTTACGTGGCTGTGCCGCTGCGCCGGAATGGCGAAATCTGGGGCGCGGCGCGGGCCGCGCTGCCAGCAGAGCTGCTTGATGAACGGCTGGCTTACCTGCGCGGCACGCTGCTGCTGGCCACTGTTCCTGCGCTGCTGCTGGCCGCCGCCGCCAGTTTCTTCCTTGCTCTGCGGGTGAGCAGGCCGCTGCAAGAGATCGAGCAGGGCGTGCTGCGCTTCACCCAAGGCAGCCTGCGGCACCGCATCCGCATCACCGGGCCGCTGGAGATCACCAATCTGGCCGAGTCCTGCAACCGCATGGCCGCCCAGCTGGACGAGCGGAGCGGGAGCCTGCAAAAACAGCTTGCCCTGCTCGAATCCACCTTCCGCAGCATGGCCGAGGCGGTGATCGTCCTTGACCCGGAAGGCCGCATCCGCCGTTGCAACCAAGCTGCCGGGCGGCTCTTCGGCTTTGATACTGCCGCCGCCGAGCAGCGCGACATTCAGGAGATGATCCGGCTGGCTGACGTGCAGCAGTTCTTTGAAAAAACCATGCAGCAGGGCGGGGGGGCGACCGAGGGCATCATCACCATCAGCACGGGCCGTGAGAAAACCCTCAGCGCGAACGGCGCGCGGCTGCGGAGCGAGAGCGGGGCGAACGCGGGCGCGCTTCTCGTCTTCCACGACATCACCCGGCTCAAGCGGCTGGAGACCATGCGCCGCGATTTTGCCGCCAATGTCTCGCACGAGCTGAAGACCCCGATCACCGCCATCAGCGGCTTTGTCGAAACCCTGCGCGACGGCGCGCTGCACGAGCCGGACGCGGAACGCTTCCTTGAGATCATCGCTCGCAATGTCCAGCGGCTGCGCACGATCATCGAGGATCTGCTGGCGTTGGCGCGGCTGGAGCAGGAGGAGGAGAGCGGCCAGATCAGCCTGAGCTGGAAGGCGGTGCGGCCTGTGCTGGAGAACGCGGCGGCCATCTGCGCCAATGCGGCGGCGGAGAAAAGTATCACTTTAGAGCTGGACTGCCCGGACTCGCTCAGGGCCAAGCTCAACGCCCCGCTGCTGGAGCAGGCCGTGGTCAATCTCTTGGACAATGCTGTCAAGTACAGCAGCAGCCAGAAAAGCCGCGTCATCCTGCGGGCAGCGCAGGAGCAGGGCGGCATGCTGATCGTGGTGCAGGACTTTGGCTGCGGCATTGCCCGCGAGCACCACGCCCGCCTTTTCGAGCGCTTTTACCGGGTGGACAAGGCCCGCAGCTGCAAGCTCGGCGGCACCGGCCTCGGCTTGGCCATTGTCAAGCACATCGTGCAGGCGCACCATGGCGCAGTCAGCGTCGAGAGCGCGCCGGGCAGAGGCAGCGTCTTCACCGTGCGGCTGCCGGGCTGATGAAACGCGGACGAATCAACCGCCTCTTGCCGCCGCATTTTTTGCTCAGCTGCTTGCTGCTCACATTGGATGTGCTGACATAAAAAATTGCCTGTTGTTTTCCGCGCTGATTGAGTATATTTTTTCAGCAGAATGCAGCTATGATTTTTTTAAGCACAGGAGCGCGCCATGTCGTTTCTTATTGAATACCGCCCATATATCTTGATCGCCGCGCTGGTCGCCATGATTTTTCTGCCGAGCGAATGGCGGAAAAGAAAACTTTTTCAGTTTGCGGCCTTCCTCCTTGCCTTCTCGGCAGGGTATGAGCTGATCATGCACGAGCCGGTGACACGAATGCCGGGCACCATCAACCGCGCCTTGAACGAGAAAGGGCCGGATCATACTCAAAATCCGAAATATTACAAAAGCCCGGATGCCAATCTCTGAACCGTCCGCTGCTTGACGGGCGGCATCGCCGCAGAAAAACTGTTGACATCTGTTCATCGACAGGTTAAGTTTTTAATTAAGAACTTAAACAATACGGCTGTGACGCTATGGCGGACAATCAAGACATCAACGAGCTGGCCCTGCTGCTGAAATCCATTTCCCACCCCATCCGGCTGCAAATTCTCTGCCTGCTTCAAGATGGGGAGCTGTCAGTGGGCGAGCTGCGGGAGGGCATGGCCACCAGCGGGGCCAACATCAGCCAGCATCTGAACATCATGCGCAATCAAGGGCTGATCGCCTCCCGCCGGGAGGCCAACTTCATTTACAACCGCATTGCGGATCAGCGGATCATTGAGCTGATGCAAACTATGAAGCAGCTTTTCTGCTCCATCGCCTGAACGGAACACAGGAGGAAAACCATGCAGTTGCTGGACAAAGCAGTCGGCTTCTCCATGCGGAAGCCAAAGATCGTGACCGCCGTCATGGTCGCGCTGACGCTGATCATCGGCGCCTTCATCGTCAAGGTGCATGTGGACACAGACCCGGAGAACATGCTTTCGGAGCATGAGCATGTCCGCGTCTTCCATGACCAGACCAAGAAGGAGTTCGGCCTGCACGACGTGGTGGCTGTGGGCGTGGTCAACGAGCGGCACCCGGACGGCGTGTTCAACCCGGAGACCTTGCGCAAGGTTCACGCCCTGAGCAAATTTGCGGCCACGCTCTCTGATCCGAAGGATCCTTCCCGGCATGTGGTGGGCCGCGACATCATCGCCCCGGACAATGTGGACAACATCCTTCAGGCCGGGCTGGGTCAGGTGCGTTTTGAATGGCTGATGCAGGAGCCGCCGACCACCCGCGAGGAGGCTCTGAAAATCCGCGACTACGCCTTGGCCAATCCGCTGCTGAAAGGGACGATGGTCTCTGAGGACGGCAAGGCTTTGGCTATTTATCTGCCGATCACCAAGAAGGATTTTGCCCACACTGTGGCCGAGCGGCTGCGGGGCGAGATCAAGAAGCTGGGGCCTGCGGCGGATGATGAATTTCACATCACCGGCCTGCCGGTGGCCGAGGACACCTTTGGCAAGGAGATGTTCGTCCAGATGGCGATCTCCGCGCCCATGGCCATGCTGATGATTTTCCTGCTGATGTACTATTTCTTCCGCAATGTGCAGCTGATTGTCGCGCCGATGATCATTGCGGTTTGCTCGGTGATCATCACCATGGGCCTGCTCATCGGCACCGGCCACACCCTGCACATCATGAGTTCAATGATTCCGATCTTCATCATGCCCATCGCGGTGACAGACTCGGTGCATATTCTCTCGGAATTCTTTGACCTCTATCAGCGGAAGAAGAACCGGCGCGAGACGCTCGTTCATGTGATGAACGATCTTTTCAAGCCGATGTTCTTCACTTCAGTGACCTCCTCCGTCGGCTTCATCTCCTTGGCGTGGACACCGATTCCGCCTGTGCAGGCCTTCGGCACCTTTGTCGGCATCGGCATCATGTTCGCCTGGGTGATGACGATGCTCTTTGTTCCGGCCTACATCATGCTCATCCCGGAGGAGCGGCTGGCCAATTTCGGCGCTCCGGCTGATCATGCCGACCACAGCAATTCCCTGCTCAACCGCCATCTGCGCTGGGTGGGCAAGACTTCCACCGGCAAGCCGTGGCTGGTGATCGGGGTCAACATCGGCGTGATGCTGGTCGGCGTGATCGGCATGTTCATGATTCAGGTCAACGACAATCCGATCAAATGGTTCAAGAAAAGCCATGAGGTGCGCGTGGCGGACCGGGTGCTGAACAGCCATTTTGGCGGCACCTACGAAGCCTATTTAGTGCTCTCCGGCGAGACTAAAGATTTGACCGCCGCTGAAGCAGCCGGGCTGCTGAAGAAGGAGCTGGAGCCGCTCTCCGGGCCGCTCCAGGAGACCGCGCTGAAGACAGTCGAGCAGCAGGCCCAAGCAGCGAAGAGCGGCGCGGAGCTGTTAGACAATCTGACGGAAGCATGGAACGCCGAGCTGGACAATGTTGCGACGGATGATGACGCAGGCTATGATTTCTGGACAGCGGCGGTCAACACGGTTGAAAAGGTGCGGGCGCACAAAGAGATCTTCAAGCGGCCTGAGCTGCTGCGCTGGGTCGCCGACTTTCAGGCGCATATCGCCAAACAGGGCGGCGTGGGCAAGTCGAACAGCATCAGCGACGTGGTGAAAAAGGTGCATCAGGAGCTGTACGAGGGCGACCCGCAGCAGTTCATCATCCCGGCCACGGTCAACGCGGTGGCCGAGACCCTGATTTCCTTCCAAGGCAGCCACAAGCCGGATGACCTCTGGCACCTTGTCACCCCGGACTACACCAAGGCCAACCTCTGGATTCAGCTGAAAAGCGGCGACAACAAGGACACCGAGGTGGTGCTTCAGGATGTGGAGAAGTATTTTGCCAGCAATCCGCCGCCGGTGGCGCTGAAGCACGAATGGGCGGGCCTGACCTACATCAACGTGGTCTGGCAGGACAAGATGGTCTTCGGCATGATGGAGTCCTTCCTGTCCAGCTTTGTCGTGGTCTATGTGATGATGGCCTTCCTCTTCCGCTCGCCGGTCTGGGGTCTGCTGGCGATGGTGCCGCTGACTTTCACCATCGGCTTCATCTACGGCTTCATTGGCCTGATCGGCAAAGACTACGACATGCCGGTGGCGGTGCTCTCGTCGTTAGCTTTAGGTCTGGCGGTGGATTTCGCCATCCACTTCCTCCAGCGCGCTCGGGAGACCATGCGCAAAACCGGCGACTGGGCGGTGACGGTCAAGGAGATGTTTGACGAGCCTGCGCGGGCGATACTGCGCAACATCATCGTCATTGCGGTGGGCTTCACCCCGCTGCTGCTCGCGCCGCTGCTGCCCTACAAGACCGTGGGCATGTTCCTCGCCTCAATCATGTTCTACTCCGGCTTTGCGACGCTGTGGATACTGCCCGCCCTGCTGACAGTGATGAAGGGCTGGGTCTTCAAGAAGGAGCTGGAGGCGGTCGCGGAAAAGGGCTGAGGGAACATCTCGGCGGATGCGAGGGCAGCTATGTCGGCTGCCCTCGCATGAAGAGAGACAACTTGCGGGAAAAACGCACGGCCCAATGCAAACGGACGGGCCGCTGCTTTTTTGAAAAGAAGCTCTCCGTTCGTTGAGAGAGCGCCTTTTCTTAAAAAGAGAGGTAGCTCTTTCGTAAAAAGTAGTCGTGCCTTTTAAAAAAGTACTACGCCTCTTTTTAAGGTGAGCTGTCCTTTTTTGAAACTGACAAGGCCTTTTTTAAAAAGAAGCAGCCCGCTCGTTAAAAGTAGAACGCCTCTTTTAAAAAGAGGAAGCACTCTTGTTAAGAGTGGCCTTCCGAGAAAGAAACGAACCTTCTCTTTTAAAGAGAGGGCAGCCCCTTTTTTCGAGAGGGATTGAGCGCGCAAAAAAAGGAAGGGCACCTATGCTGACAGAAAGCGCGGCAGGTCGGAAGGGGAAAAGTCATGCCTGAAATTGCACGATTCTACGGCATCATTATCAAATTGTTTTTCGGCGACCACCCGCCGCCGCATTTTCATGCCGTGTACGGAGAACACATTGGACTGTTCAATATAGAAACACTTGAGATGATTGAAGGAGATCTGCCGAACAGAGCGAAAAAATTAGTTTTTGAATGGGCAAGTCTTAATCAGAACGAATTGATGAACATGTGGAACGAACAAGAGTTTCGCAAACTGCCGCCATTGGAGTGATACCATGAACTGCCCGAAAGTGCGCTCAGTCAAAGCGGCAGACAATCATGCCTTGATCGTTGAGTTTGATAACAACGAGAAGAAAAGGTATGACGTAACCCCGCTCCTTGAAAAGGAGATGTTTGCTCCCTTGAAAAATGCCGCTCTGTTTAAGGCTGTTCGAGTGGAGCAGGGCGGCTGGGCTGTTGCTTGGAATGATGAAATTGATCTTAGTGAATTTGAGCTGTGGAGTAAAGGAAAAGAAGTAGTCTGTTAAACAGGTTGGAGAAAATGACTTGGTTTGAAGAATTGACTGGCTTTCAGGAAACAGGGCCGGATGCTGTTCGCCGGAATCTCATCGTGGACGGACCAAAGCTGATCTCCAAGGCGAACGGCAGGACAATGGCTTGGGGGCGGCTGGAAACACCGACGCTGGGCGAGCTGCGGGAGCGTGTCCGCTTCTGCGCTGCTGCGCGGGGCAAACTCGCAGTGCGGGAACTCGTTGCCGATGCGCAGAGTCTGCACAGAGAGCAAGCCAATGCCGGAGCTTTGTTTCAGGTGGCTTCTCAGTTCAATCTGCTGGAGATGATCTCGCCCAGCGTCAGCCCGGAACAGGGGGTGGGCAGGTATGAATATGACCGCACCCAAGGGCCTTCCTGCGCAGTAGCTGCTGGCGCGGGCACAATTTACCGGAATTATTTCGCGCCAGTCAACGGCCAGCAGGGACAGACGGCAGAATGCCAGATTGACTGCCTTGCCGATCTCGGCAAAGTCTTGGGCAATGCAAACAGCAGGCTCTGGCGGATGCGGAACGGCTATGCGCTGCCATCCGAACAAGGACTGCGCGAAATTGCTGACAAGCTGCAAGCAAGCGACGAAGAGGAACGTGACGCGCTGCGTCAGCTGCTCCGCATCGGCATTCAATGGGACACGCAAGTGACGCTCGATAAGTGCTCCCATCTGGTTTCACAGGTTTATTGTTCCGCCCTGCCGGTCGCATACACGAGTCACCCGCCCGAATTATGGGAGCCGTTTGCCCAGCTGGTGCTGGAGGCCGCTTACGAGGCAACGCTTTGCGCGGCACTGCTGAATCACGAGCAAACAGGATCGAGGCAGGTTTATCTCACTCTGCTCGGCGGCGGAGCCTTTGGCAACCAGACAGTTTGGATTATGGACGCGGCCAAGCGGGCTTTGACCATCTTCAAGGCCTGCGCCCTTGATGTGGCGATTGTCAGCTATCGTTCCTCAAACGCGCATGTCCGCCAGCTTGCGGCGCAGTTCTCCTGACAAAGAAAGAATGCAGGAATAAAATGTCCTACAGTGATTTCAAAACCCTTGATCAGGCGCATAAAGAGCTGGGCATCAGCATTCAAGATGCCGACGGGCTTTATGCAAATATTGGTACAGCAGAAGTCTCGCAGTGGTTTGTTGAAACCATGCGCATGGCCTATCCGAAGGCAGTCCGCATCAACACGGAAAGCGCACGGCAGGCTTTGATTGTCAATCATGTGCTGATGGAGCTTGACCGGCAGGTTCCTGTCAGCTTCTTTCTGCAAAACACCTTCAATGTTGACGCAGGGAAAGGCCTGACAGGCAACCCGGACGGACTGATCAGCAGAAGTGAGAATCAGCTCTACATCACCGCGCCGGCTGTCATGCTGGTGGAGGCGAAGAAATCAGACTTGGGCAGCGGTTTGGCGCAGTGCGTCGCGGAAATGGAGGCGGCGCGGATATTCAACGAGCGGGAAGGAAATCCTGTCTCGCCAATTTACGGCGTGGTGACCGACGGGGTGCTCTGGCAGTTCCTTTCGCTTCAGGAAAATATTGCCACGATTGACAGCTGTCTCTATCCTTTTGAGGACGGAAGAAAAATTGTCGGTATTTTAAAATCGTTTGTTTGTGATAACGTTCATTGAACAGGAGGAAAATCATGAAGAAAAAAACTATGTTCTTCGGTCTGCTTGCCCTGCTGGCAGCGGCTCCGGCTTTCGCCGCTGATCCCAGCGTGGATGAGATCATCAACAAAGCCAACGTGGCGGCCTATTACGGCGGCGATGACGGGCGGGCTGAAGTGAAAATGACGATCAAGGACAGCCAAGGCCGCGAGCGCGAGCGGGAGTTTGTCATTCTCCGCAAGGACAAGGAGGACGGCGGGGCGCAGCTCTTCTATGTTTATTTCAAGAAGCCGAGCGATGTCAGCAAAATGGTCTTCATGGTGCATAAATCCACCGACAAAGACGACGACCGCTGGATGTATCTGCCCGCCTTGGACCTAGTCAAGCGCATCGCTGCTTCAGACAAGCGCACTTCATTTGTCGGCAGCAATTTCATGTATGAAGACGTTTCCGGACGCAATCTGAGCGAGGACAGCCACGAGCTGGCGCAAAGCACTGACACGCATTATCTGATCAAGAACACGCCGAAGAAGCCGGGTGAAGTGGAGTTCTCCTCCTACACCGTGCAGATTGATAAAAAGACTTTCCTGCCGGTGAAGGCGGTGTATCTTGATAAGAACGGCAAAGAATACCGCATTGTCGAGGCGGTGAAGACGGAACTGATTGACGGCATCCCGACAGTGACGGAATCCAAAGTGACAGATATCGCCGCTGGCAGCTCGACGGTGTCAACGTTCAGCAATGTCAAATACAACATCGGCCTGAAGGAAGAGATCTTCACTGAGCGCTACCTGCGCCGTCCGCCTGCTGAGGTGCGGAAATAGGAGGGAGATTGATCATGAAAAAGAAAATTGCCGCCGCCCTGCTGCTCTGCGCTCTGCCGCCTTCAGTTTGGGCGGCGGATGAGAAGCAGTCTTTGGCTGACCGGCTTTATGACAAATACGAGGTGGAAATGCTCGGTTTCGCCGAGACCCGCCTCGGCGCACGGCTGGTGGATGACGAGCATGAGGACACCATGAGCATCGGCGAGGCGCGGACGCAGCTCCGCCTCAGCCGCGATTTTGAGTCCTTCCTCGTTCAGTTCAAGGGCGATCTGCTCGCCGATGCAGTGACCGAGGAGCTGGACGCGGACATCCGCGAGCTGAATGTCTCTTTCCGCCCGACGGACTGGGCCGATGTCAAAATTGGCCGCATGGTCTCCACTTGGGGCACGGGCGACATGATCTTCATCAACGACATGTTCCCGAAAGACTGGCAGTCCTTCTTCATTGGCCGCGACGACGAATATTTGAAGCAGGCTTCTAACGTCGTCAAAACCGGCTTTTTCTTCGGCGATTACTCCCTTGATCTGGTCTACGCGCCGCTTTTCCAAGGCTCGGAGTACATTGACGGCGAGCGGCTTTCGTACTACAGCCCTGCCGTCGGCGGCATCGTCGGCCAGAACATGGTGATGGAGGACAAGGAGCCAAACCGCTGGTTCCGCGAGGACGAGTTCTCGGCCCGCCTCGCCACCAGCTTTGATCAGATTGAAGCCGCCCTCTACGCCTACAGCGGCTTCTGGCAGGAGCCGGAGGGCATGGACATGGCTTCGGGCAAGGCCATCTATCCGCCGCTCAATGTCTATGGCGCATCAGCCCGCTCGCCGCTCTTCGGCGGCATCGGCAATGTTGAAGTCGGCTATTACGACTCCAGCGACGACGACGGCGGCAGCAATCCGGCTGTCCGGCCTTCCGAATACCGCTTCCTGACTGGTTTCGAGCGGGAAATCGGCCAAGAGCTGACCGGCAGCGTGCAGTATTACATTGAGGCCATTGACGGATACAGCAGCTATGAGCAGGCCCTGCCTGCCGGAATGCAGGCGAGGGATGAATACCGGCATCTGCTCACCCTGCGCCTGACCAAGCTGATGATGAATCAGAATCTGACGCTGTCGCTTTTCGCCTATTATTCGCCCACGGACAACGACGGCAGCCTGCGGCCCAAGGTCAAATACAAGCTCACCGACCAATGGCAGATCGACGGAGGCATGAATCTTTTCTTCGGCGAGGACGAGCACACCTTCTGGGGACGATTCCAAGACAACAGCAACGCCTACATAGGCCTGCGCTACAACTTCTAAAGGAGAAACTCCATGATCATCACCGACTGGATTCACAGCATCGCTGGATTTTTCATCATCCTCGGCCTGACCTTGGGCTTTGACTGCGGCGGCAACCCGCTCTTTGTCCACCAGTATTTCCTCTTCCTGCCGCTCTTTGTCGGCCTCAATCTTTTTCAGTTCGGCATCAGCAAGTTCTGCCCGCTGGGTCTAATCCTGAAAAAGCTGGGCGTGCCGGAAACGCGGGAAAACTGCAAGACGGGCTGCGGCTGCAAGTAAGCCCTCCGTTCATCCCGGCAGGAACTGACGGCGGGCCAAACGGCCCGCCTTTTTTTTCAACGGCGTAGCGTTATAGCTGGAGCGGCGCGAGCTGCCCGGCGGCGCGGCCCAAAAAAGACAAATTTGGCTGCCGGAAGAGGAAATCCGCAGACTGCGAGACAGGATGAATTGATGCCATGACCATGCCGACCATAACACCGCCCCTGCCTGATCTTGAGCTTTGTTTGGTGGAGGGCGGGGAATTTATGATGGGGGATGACAACGGGGAGTATGATAATGAGAAACCGGCGCATCAGGTGCGGCTGGATGATTTTTATATCGGCAAGCATCCTGTCACCCAAGAACTCTGGCAGGCGGTGATGGGCAATAATCCTTCCCATTTCAGAGGAAAACGCCGTCCAGTGGAGCAAGTATCTTGGATTGATGCGCAGGACTTTCTTGACCGCTTGAATTCGCGCACTGGAAAAAAATTTCGTCTGCCGACCGAAGCGGAATGGGAATACGCGGCCCGTGGCGGCAAATACAGCCAAGATTACAAGTACGCAGGCAGCGACCGCGCCAAGCAGGTTGCTTGGCATGACGGAAACAGCGGCAATGAGACGCATGAGGTCGGTTTGCTCCTGCCGAACGAGCTGGGGCTTTATGACATGAGCGGCAATGTCTGGGAGTGGTGTGCGGACTGGTTTGCTGCGGACTATTACGCGCAATGTCATCAGCGCGGCACGGTGGATAATCCGCAGGGGCTTGGCATAGGCGTGGGCCGGGTTCTTCGCGGCGGCAGCTATTTCCTCAATTCGCAGAGCTGCCGCGCTGTCAATCGGGGTGTCATTCCGCCGGAGTATCGCTATGGCGACATTGGCTTCCGCCTTGTTCTCCCCCTTCCAAGCAGGAAGCTGAACCGGCTGTTCCCGTGAGCAAAAAAAGAGGAAGAGCGGCACCCCGAAGGGGCACGATTCATCAGCCCAAGGCAACGCCTTGGGCGCGGTGGTGCGGATGTGGCGGATTGACGGACGAGCGCCCGGAGCGGCGCTCCGGGCTGGGGAATGGAACTCCTTCGGAGTTTTTTTAGCTCCCGGTTGCACCCCGAAGGGGCAGGATTCATCAGCCCAAGGCAACGCCTTGGGCCGTGTGGGTGTGTGACCGTATGAAATTGAACAGCAGATCATGCCGCAATCCTTAGCTAAAATCTACCTCCACCTTGTTTTTTCCACCAAGGAGCGGCTGCCGTTTCTTGCCGATGACAAGGTGCGCAGTCAAACGCACGCGTATCTTTCCGGGGCATGTCGGCAGCTCGGCGCGCCGTCTATTTTGGTTGGCGGTGTCGAAGATCACGTCCACATTTTGTGCTGCATGTCCCGGACGCTCACTGTGGCGGATTTGGTGCAGGAAATCAAGCGCGCCTCATCCAAGTGGCTCAAACAGCAGGATGAAAAACTGGCTTGTTTTTATTGGCAGAACGGGTACGGTACCTAATGTGCAACTCTTAAAAAAATGCCCGATCCATGGGGCGCATCCTGTAGAATAGCGGTATCTAAGCCATATTCACAAGGAGCGCGCCATGGACCGGGACAGTTTCATTATCGCTGTTTTTCTGACAGTCTGCAACC
>NZ_JBLWEM020000056.1:0-12442 GCF_048287365.2 Candidatus Electronema sp. JC
CAGGACTGACCCGCTCCGCTTCGGCGCTGCTATAAACTCGCTGAGTGCCGATTAAAAAATTAATATAATCGTACTCACTTACTTTGGATTTATTCATCCTGATAGGTTAACTGATTTTTACCAACTGCGTAACTCCTAAGATATTGGCGCCGGGCTATGATCATCGCTCGTCTCTTCTCCGGTTATGTGGTCTTGTCAGGCAGAATCAGCTCTTTTTTGCCGCAGGCAGAGCCGGTCTGCGCCTCGTCCGCATATCGTGACGGCATGACCACGTGGTGGAACCTCCGCCCGGCAGCGGCGGAACAATGAGATTGCCAAGCGGAAACGGTTTCGGGTACACTGACTGCAAACTAATTTCAGGCCGCGCTTCCGGCGGCCCGCACTTCCACAGGAGAAGACCATGCTTGAAATCACCGATTCGGCTGTCAAAAACGTCAAGGACTACCTGAGCCAAAACAACGTCACCTCCGCTGTCCGCGTCTCGCTGATGTCCGGCGGCTGCTCCGGCCCCAGCCTGAGCCTGTCGCTGGATGAGGCCAAAGACGGCGACCTGAACGTGGACAAGGACGGGGTCAGCTTCCTGATCGACAAGGGCCTGTCCGAGACCTGCGGCGCGGTGAAAGTGGATTTCGTCGAGTCCAGCGGCGGTTGCGGCTGTTCCGGCGGCGGCTTCACCATCAGCTGCGAGAAGCCCCTGCCCGGCGCGCGCAGCGGCGGCTGCGGCGGCTCCTGCTCCTCCGGCTGCTGCTGAGTTGCAGCAGGCAGGGGCGGAAATTGTTCGTCCCTGTCTGATGTTCATACCCGCCTTTCGTGATGCTATTTTTTTTATTCGTATTACTTGAACTCCGCATCATGTTTTTTCTTGTTCAGATTGCGTCAATAATGTTAGTTTCCGGTTAAAAAATGCAGCTTCAAGTCTTTTAACCAACGAGAAAACATGTTTGACGTGTCTGAATCAGCTTTGAAGGTGCTGGCCGAATATCTCGGCCAGCAGGAGGTCAGCGGCGTTGTCCGCATCACGCCGATGGCCGGCAACTGCGCCGGGCCGCATCTGCGGCTGCGGGCTGACGAGACGCGGCCCGGCGACAGCCTGTTCCAACGCGGCGGCCTGACCTTTGCCGTCGACAAGGAGCTGCTGGCCGAATGCGGCTGCATCCGCGTTGACTACGTGGAATCCACCAGCGCCTGCTGCTGCAGCGGCGGCTGCGCTGGCTTCCGCATCAGCGGGGAGAAGAAGTATCCCTTTGCCGGCAGATGCGTCACCGAGCCGGACCGCTGCGACCTGCGCTGCGTTGTCGGCACCCCCCCCCCCCGCAAGATCCTGCCCAAGCGAACAAGATGCTTGATTTTGCCGGGTGAACATCGTACATTGACCGTTGCCTGTTTTTCGCGCACACCGCTGGCCGGTCTGCTCCACCGCATCCTCAACCGATCGCAAGCACCATGACTGACTTGAAAGTTGCCGCTCTGCTTTTAGCCTGCTCCCTCTTCGCCGCCGCTCCGGCCTCCGCCTTTCAAGGAGGCGCGGACGGCTGCGGCGCGGGCAGCTGCCGGGACTGCCACGCTCTCAGCAAACAGGAAGCCGCCACACTGCTCAAGGACAAAGTGGGCGAGGTGCTGAATGTCCAGTTCAGCGAAGTGCCTGGCCTCTGGGATGTGGAGGCGGTGTATGAGGGGCAGAAGATACCGCTGTATCTCGATTTCTCCAAACAGTATCTGATCAGCGGCAGCGTGATCAAGCTGAAGGACGACGTTGACCTGAGCGAGCGGAGATATGTCAGCATGAACCGGATCGACACCGCCAAAATTCCGCTGGAGGACGCGGTGGTCATCGGCAAGGTCGACGCGCCGGGTAAAATCATCGTCTTTGACGATCCGGAATGTAAGTTCTGCGCCAAGCTGCACCCGGAAATGGAGAAGGTTGTCGCTGAGCACCCTGAGCTGGCCTTCTTCATCAAAATATTCCCGCTGCCGTCGCATCCCGGCTCCCTGCCCAAGGCCAAGGCGGTCATCTGCGCCAAAGCCAAAGGGGACAACAGCAAAGCCGCCGCCCTGCTCGCCGACGCGCTGCACGGCAGGCCGGTGCCTGCCCCGGACTGCACCACGGATCAGCCGGAAAAAAATGTCGCGCTGGCCAAAAGTCTGGGCATCGGCACCACTCCGACCCTGATCATGCCGGACGGGCGGGTGCTGCCCGGCTACAAAAAGGCGGCGGACATTGTCGCGCTGGTGAACGAGCCAGCGGAAAAATAACGGCTTTTTTTGCCATAGCGGAATGCTTGCAGGTCTGATCCCGCGCCGGGGTCAGACCTTTTTTGTTTCAGCCCTGCCGCCCCCGCAGCGCCTCATACTTGAGCAGCTCAATCTTTCTGCCGTCCACCCGGATCAGCCCTTCCTCGCTCAGCCCGGCAAAAACGCGCGACAGGGTTTCCGGGCTGGCGCCGAGCAGGCTGGCTAACTGACCCTTGGGGATGTCCAAGGTCACGCAGTCGCTGCGGCCCTGCTCTTCAGCCAAATACACCAAATGCGCGGCAAGGCGGCTGGGCACCTCCTTGAGCGAAAGGCTTTCGATCTGGGCCGCGAACTGGCGCAGCCGCCGCGAGAGCACAGCGAGCATGGACAGAGCCAAATCCGGCGAGGAGCTGATCAGGCTGACAAACTCGCGCCGGGGAAAGAAGAGCAGATCCGCCGCGCTCAGGCTGACCGCGCTGGCTGGAAAAACCGCCTGACCGCTGAAGACCGGCACCTCACCGAAGGGCTCGCCGCGTCCGAAGACGTGCAGGATCTGCTCCTTGCCCTCCAGCGAGGTCTTGAAGATTTTCACCTGCCCTTGGGCGACCAAATAAAAACCGGCTGCCGCGTCGCCTTCAAGGAAAATGACCTCGTTTCGGGCAAAACGCCGCTCCTGCGCGACAGCGGCCAGCCGAGCCAGCAGCGGCGGCTCCAGTCCTTTGAAGAGCAGCGATTCGGCCAGCAGCAGCTCCCTGCCGCTCAGAGGCAGGCGCAAATTCGGTTCGATTTTCATTTTTCTTGACATGGATCAAGGGAAAGGGGTCTTATTGCAGGTACAGTGTTCCTATACTCAGGAACTGCTGCTGCGCGCAATCAAATTCATTTCAGGAGGAAAAGGACATGTACTGCAACCAATGCGAACAGACCGCCAAGGGCATCGCCTGCACCAACGCCGGAGTCTGCGGCAAGAGCGGCGAGCTGGCCGACATCGAGGACGTGCTCATCTACGCCCTCTGCGGACTGTCGCTCTATGCTGACGCAGCCCGCAAGCAGGGCATAATTGACGCGGCCTTGGACCGCTTCACGATGGAGGCCGTTTTCTCCACCCTGACCAACGTCAACTTTGATCCCGACCGCTTTGCCGCGCTGATCAGCAAGACCGTGGAGCTGCGCGAGGCGTTGAAGACCAAGCTCGGCACGGCTGATATTGCCCATCCGGCGGCCTCTTTTGTTCCGGCGGACACGGTCAACGGCTTGGCCGAACAGGGCGCGGCTTTGAAGTTCATTGAGAGCTTGGATGCGGACGAGAACATCCGCTCGCTCAAACAGACACTGCTGTACGGCCTGAAGGGCATTGCCGCCTATACTGACCATGCCGCCATTCTTGGCCAGGAAGATCCGGCCATTGCAGGCTTCATGTATGAGGCCATGTCCGCGCTGCTGGCGCAAGGCTTGACCATTGAGCAGTGCGTGCCCGTGGCCATGAAGGCGGGACAGATCAACCTGCGGGCGATGGAGCTGCTCGACGCAGGCAACACCGGCAGCTACGGTCATCCTGTGCCGACCTCAGTGCCGCTCGGTCATCGCAAGAACAAGTGCATCCTCATCACCGGCCATGACCTGCGCGACCTCCAGATGCTCCTTGAGCAGACCGCTGGCAAGGGCATTGACGTGTACACCCACGGCGAGATGCTGCCCTGCCACGGCTACCCGGAACTGAAGAAGCACCCGCATTTCTACGGCCACTTTGGCACAGCTTGGCAGAATCAGCACAAGGAGTTCCCGGAATTCCCCGGCCCGGTGCTCTTCACCACCAACTGCATTCAGAAGCCGCGCGAGGACTACAAAGAGCGCATCTTCACCACAGGCTTGGTCGGCTGGCCGGGCGTGACGCATATTGCCAGCAAGGACTTCAGTCCGGTGATTGAGAAAGCTCTGGCAATGGAGGGCTGGCAGGATGACGCGGACAAAGGCAGCGTGCTTGTCGGCTTTGCCCGCAACGCGGTGCTTGGTGTGGCCGACAAGGTGATCGAAGCGGTGAAGAACAAGCAGATTCGTCACTTCTTCCTCGTTGGCGGCTGCGATGGCGCCAAGCCGGGCCGCGACTACTACACCCGCTTTGTCGAGCTGGTGCCCAAGGACTGCGTGGTGCTGACCTTGGCCTGCGGCAAGTTCCGCTTCTTTGACCAGCAGCTTGGCGACATCGGCGGCATCCCGCGTCTGCTCGACGTGGGCCAGTGCAATGATGCCTACTCGGCCATTCAAATTGCTGTGGCCCTGTCCAAAGCCTTTGGCTGCGGCGTGAACGAGCTGCCGCTGTCGATGATCATCTCTTGGTATGAGCAGAAGGCGGCGGCCATCCTGCTGACTCTGCTTTCGCTGGGCATCAAAGACATCCGTCTTGGGCCGACGCTGCCTGCCTTCATCAGCCCGGCAGTGCTGAACTTCCTCGTCGCCACCTTCGGCATCAGGCCGATTGCGGCCACGCCGGAGGAAGACTTGAAGGCGATTCTGGGGTGAACATGCCTGCGTTAGGGCACGGCAATGCCGTGCCCCAACAGTTATTACGGAGGAAACATCATGCAATGCCCCGGACAGGACAGCCGCTACTGGAGCGGCGAGGCGGTCTTTGAAAGCAATTGCCCGCACTGCGGCCAGGCGGTGGAGTTCTTCAAGGACGACAGCCAGCGCACCTGCCGCAGCTGCGGTCGCAAGCTGCTCAATCCGAAGATGGATTTCGGCTGCGCCTCCTACTGCCCCTTTGCCGAGCAGTGCCTCGGCTCGCTGCCGCCTGAGCTGGCCGCAGCCAAGGGCGGCCTGTTCAAGAACAAGGTGGCCGCGTCCATGCGCAGCTACTTTGACAGCGACAGCCGCCGCATCAAGCACGCTGAAGCCGTGGCCGAGCAGGCGGCGCTGATCGGCAAGGCGGCAGACGGGGCGGACATGATGACAGTCATGGCCTGCGCCTATCTGCACGACATCGGCATCAAGGAGGCGGAACGCAAGTTCAACTCCTCGCTCGCCCGCTATCAGCACAGCGAGGGGCCGCCCGTGGCCCGTGAGCTGCTGACCGCGCTCAAGGCGCAGCCGGAGCTGATTGACGAGGTTTGCGACATCATCGGCCACCACCACAGCCCGCGCGAGACCGAGACGGTCAACTTCAAGGTGCTCTATGACGCGGATTTGATCGTCAACATGGCCGAGCAGTATCAGGAAAAGCCGCCGACGCAGGCGCAGTTGGATAAGCTGCTCGGCCTGCTGCTGACTGAGGCTGGCAGAGCGCAGGCCAAGACCGCCTTGCAGCGGTTCGTGCAAAGCTGATCCAGCGATGCCCGGCGCAAACGTCGGGCGAGGAATTTTCAAAACGTCGAGCGAGAGTCCCGCAGAGTGTCGAGCGAGTCTCTCACTTAGACTCGAGCGAGAGAGTTTGAAAACCTCGCTCGACAAAATTCTAAAACGTCGGGCGACAAATCTGAAATGGCTCGCCCGAAGGAGTCGGCCATGAACGAAGACAGCTGCTGCATCGTCATCACCACCTTTTCCGACGACAAAAACGGCACGGACATCATCACGGCCCTGTTAGACAAGCGGCTGGCCGCCTGCGTGCAGGTCATGCCCATTCAAAGCTGGTACCACTGGCGCGGCACGATCTGCCGCACATCGGAAAAGCTGCTGCTGATCAAGACCCTGCCTTCCCTGTTCCCCCAAGTGCAGGACTGCATTCTCGTCCATCACGCCTACGAGCTGCCGGAGATCATTCAGGTGCCCATCACGGACGGCCTGCCCGGCTATTTAAACTGGATCAGCAAGGAATGCGCCCAGCCCGATGCCTGCTGAACCAGCCGCCGTCCTGCTCCATCCCTCCACTTCTGCCCACGAAAGACCATGAACGCGACACGGAAGATCATCGAGATTGATGAAGAACTCTGCACTGGCTGCGGCGAATGCGTGCCCAACTGCGCGGAAGGCTCGTTGCGGATTATCGACGGCAAGGCCAGGCTGGTGGCGGACAAGCTCTGCGACGGCCTTGGCGCATGTCTGGGCCATTGTCCGACCGGCGCATTGAAAATCATTGAGCGCGAGGCCGAGGACTTTGATCAGGAAGCCGTGGATCTGTTCCTTGCCCAAGAGGGGAAAAGCTGCCCGTCCGCCCAGCTGAAGATGCAGCAGCCGACCGCCTGCGCAGCGGCCAACGCGCCCGGAGAGCAGACCGGCGGCGCGCTCAGTCACTGGCCAGTGCAAATCCGGCTGGTGCCGGTCTCCGCGCCCTTCTTGGAGAACTGCGATTTGCTTATCGCCGCTGACTGCACCGCTGTTGCCTACGCCAATCTGCACCGCGAATTCCTGCCGGGCCGCAAGGTGATGATGGGCTGCCCCAAGTTCGATGACCAGCAGCTCTATGTGGAACGCTTCACTGAGCTGTTCAAGACCAGAAAGCTGAAGTCCGTGACCATCCTGATCATGGAGGTGCCCTGCTGCGGGGCCATGCTCCAGCTCGTCCGCCACGCCTACGACCAGGCCAAGTGCACGGTGCCGGTGCGGCAGGTGGTGATCTCCACAGAAGGCAGTCTGCTGGACGGGCGCAACTGGCTGAACGATTAGACCTCTTTGCGGAGCTGCCTCTGCGCACAGCGGCTGCACGAAGCATGTGCCATGTAGGGGCGAAAAATTTTTCGCCCCTACTCAAGTTGCAGCTTATGCGAGAGGCCGATTGAAGATGGCGCAAGACATGCGCGACCGTTAATCCTCTTCCCATGCACAGGATCATGGAGCAGATGCAATCTTCTGAAATCCGTTATCGGCGGCTTTTTGAAGCGGCACGAGACGGCATTCTGATTCTTGATGCCGAGACAGGGGAGATCACGGATGTGAATCCCTTTCTCGTGGAGCTGCTGGGCTATTCCTACGAAGATTTCTTGGGTAAAAATCTCTGGGAGCTGGGAGCGTTCAAAGATGTTGCGGCATCAAAGGCCGCGTTCGTGGAACTGAAGCAGAAAAGGTATGTCCGCTACAACGATCTGCCGCTGAAGACCAAAGACGGTCGGCTGATTGCGGTGGAGTTTGTCAGCAATGTCTATCAGGCTGGTCAGGAGGAAGTGATTCAATGCAATATCCGTGACATCACCGAACGGAAAAAGATTGAAGCGGCCTTGCTGAACGCCAGCGCGGAACTGGAGCAGCGCGTGGAAGAGCGCACGGCTGAACTGCGGACGGCACTGGCGGAAATCAGCACGTTGAAAGAACAGGTTGAGGCTGAGAATCTCTTTTTCCGCAGAGAGCTGCGGCTGAAGTATCAGTTCAACCAGATTATCGGCCAAGACAGCGGCCTTAGAGATGTCCTCCGCATGGCCGAGCAGGTCGCGCCCGGCAACACCACGGTGCTTATCCTTGGCGAGACTGGCACCGGCAAAGAGCTGATTGCTGCCGCCATTCACGATATGAGTCCGCGCCGGGAACGTCCTCTGATCACAGTCAACTGCGCCGCGCTGCCCGGCAATCTGATCGAAAGCGAACTGTTCGGGCGTGAGAAAAGCGCCTACACCGGAGCGGACACCAAGCAGGCAGGCCGATTTGAAATCGCGGACGGTTCCACCCTCTGTTTGGATGAGATTGGTGAACTGCCGCTCGAACTCCAGGCAAAACTGCTCCGGGTCATTCAGCATAACGAGTTTGAGCGGCTGGGATCGTCCCGCACGGTCAAAGTGGACGTGCGGCTCGTGGCCACCACCAACCGCAACCTTGAGGAAGAGGCCAGCAAGGGCAGGTTCCGCCCAGACCTCTACTATCGGCTCAACGTCTTCCCGCTCACCGTGCCGCCCTTGCGGCAGCGGAAAGAAGACATTCCGCATGATGGTTCATGCCTTTGCCGAGCGATACTCCAAAAAGCTCGGCAAAGCGATCACCTCTGTCCGCAAGGAGACGATCAGGGCCTTGCAGGACTATCCTTGGCCCGGCAACATCCGGGAGCTGGAAGGTGTTATTGAGCGGGCAGTGATTCTCTGTGTCGGCCCAGTGCTGTATCTCACCGACGAGCTGAAGATTCTCGCCCCGCCTGCTTCGCTGTCTGACACGCAGACGCTGGAGGAGACAGAGCGGAATCAAATCATCAAGATCCTCTTTGCAACCAGATGGCGGATTGAAGGCAGGGACGGCGCAGCACTGATTCTTGGCATCAATGCCAGCACCTTGCGCGCACGAATGCACAAGCTCGGCATCAATCGCCCCTAAATCTGATCAGCTGCTTCGCTTCCCAGCACCGCCCGCCCGTCTTTCCTCCCTTGCCCCGCCACATGCCGAGGTTTTCGGCCAAATATTGAGGCCAGCAGCATTGCTGCGCCGTTCTTTTTCTCTTCAAGCAGCACCCAAGCCCTTTTAATATCACAATATTTTATTTCCTCCGCAAACTGGCCCGCAGTTTGCAATAGTGATTGCATCCCTGCGTTCATTCGGCCCACTGCCGGAGAAAGCCTTGGAAGAAGAACCTGTTCGAGAGAAAAATCTCAGCAATGAAATGCATTGCTGATCGCATTCACCAAGGGAACAACTGCCGTGAAAAAGAATACTCTCATCTCGTCGCCTGTCACCAGTGCTGCAAAGAAAGCAGCCGGACGCGCCGTCCTGTTTGTCGCATCGTTTCTTGTGCTTTCGCTGATTGCCTGCAATGGCCCTGCCGGGCCGGCGGGAGAGACCGGTAACACTGGCAATACTGGTAACACTGGAGCGCAAGGAAACCAAGGCAACACCGGGAATACCGGAGACACCGGTTATACAGGTGCTAAAGGAGCGCAAGGCAACCAAGGCAACGCCGGGGATACCGGTTATACAGGTGCCACAGGAAAAACTGGCAACACTGGAAATGACGGCAAAGCCGGAGCTGAAGGTGCGCAAGGCAACCAAGGCAACACCGGAGACACCGGCAAAAAAGGCTCAGGTGCTACAGTAATTATCGAAAAAGAATAATCGAGTTTATGAACTGCGGACGTTTGAGCGGTCAGCAGACATGTTGAAAGGGAAGTGTTTGGCAGTTCGTGGAGGTTTCTCTGAATTCCGGGCTGGTTTAAAAAAATATCTCAGCAATGAAACGCATTGCTGATCGCATTCACCAAGGGAGCAACTGCCGTGAAAAAGAATACTCTTATCTCATCGCCTGTCACCAGCGCTGCAAAGAAAGCAGCCGGACGCGCCGTCCTGTTTGTCGCATCATTCCTCGTGCTGTTATTGAGTGCCTGCTCCGGCCCAGCCGGCCCTCGCGGCATGACCGGCAACACGGGAAACACTGGCAACACAGGCAACACCGGGTACACAGGTGAAACCGGAGCTGATGGCGACACCGGCTACACAGGCGCAACTGGAGCCACTGGCGCTCAAGGCAACCAGGGCAATACTGGAGATACCGGAGACACTGGCTATACAGGTGCCACCGGAAGAACTGGAAATACCGGCAACACTGGAGATACCGGGGATACTGGTTATACAGGTGCCACCGGAGCAACCGGAAGGACTGGAAATACCGGCAACACCGGAGCAACTGGCAGCAGAGGCAGAGGTGCCACCGTGATTGTTCAACCAGATTTATGAACCGCAGACGATTCAGCGGACAGCAGCAAGGAGAGGAGATGATTATGTCAGAACATGAAAAACACCCCAGTCATTTTGCGATGTTCTTCTTGATGGGCGGCGTGCTGGGCGCATTGGCAGGCATTTTCTTCGCCCCGAAGTCGGGCAAAAGACTGCGGGCTGATCTCAGAAGCAAAGGCAGCAATGCGGTCGATGACACCAAGGAAATGTACGCTGATGTCAGCACCAAGGCAAAGGACATCATTGAGGATGCCGAGCATCAGGCAGAAGTGCTGAAGCAGGAGGCGGAAAGCTATCTTGCAGAGGCCCGCAAGAAAGTGAAAGCCCTTTTTGCCAACGGCGAAGAAAAGTAAGACTGAGCGTCCGGCGTAACAGCGGAAGTTTGAACGCAGGGAAATGACAATGGAAATACTGCTGGCGGTCAGTGTCACGGTCATTGCGGCGGTCATGGTGATGAGGGCTGTTTTTGAGATTCTGGCCCTTGTCCAAGTTCGCCGGGCCGCCCGCGAAGCCGAGAAACTGCTTGCTTCGGTCAGCCGTGAAGTCAGCGTGATTTCCAGCGAGATCAAACGTCTTGTGCAGTCTATTCATGAGCAGACAGAACGGGTTGAAGACAGCATTGAAACCTTTCATGCCATGGCTGCTTGGATGAAAGCGTTTCAATCCGAGGTCAAACCGGGCATTGAAGAAACTCTCTTGCAGTTAGCCGCAGTCCTTGGCGGCGTGCGGCGAGGTCTTGAGGCCGTCAGCAGCATGTATGGCAAGAAAACAGATTCTGAAAAATCGCAGCACCGGAGAAATAGAAATGAGTGAGCATTCAAGCATGAAAAATCGCATAACAGGAAAGTTCCATCAAGTGAAAGGGAAGGTCAAGGAGAATGCTGGGAGATTGTTTGGCAATCAGGAACTGGAAGCTGAGGGCAGGAAAGAAAACTTGTCAGGCAAAGTTCAGGATAAAATCGGCCAAGTCGAGAAAGTGTTAGGCGTGTAGAGATGGAAGAATAAATGAAGAAAAGCAGGCAATCTGGTTTGGCTTTTTTTCACGAAGCAGCAAAGGAGTTGTTGTGATGAAGAGTGAAAAACCAAGAAGAAAGGGTCAGAACACAGTGGAATTTCAGCAAATGCCGGGCAGAATTTATTACACTGCCGGGAAGCGCACTGATCACCAGAAGATGAAGACAAGAACGAGAGAAGAAGATGCGGCATGTGGCAAGGTTGAAGACGCGCTGGAACTGTGAGCAAGATGAATTCAGCACGGAAAAAGGACAAAGCAGAAGAGGCAGGCAATTCTGCCTGTCTCTGAGAGCCTGTCTGTAAAAAGAGCAGCAAAGGAGAAATCGCAATGAACGAAAACACAGCGTATCCTGACAGCACTTGTTCCCCAAATTACCAGCCAGAAAGTGACGAGCAAAAAGCGAAGAACAAGCATGATGAGGAAGTGAGGCGCGCTAATCAGCAGAAGATGAAAGATGAGGACAAGGACAGGAATTCAGCCGACAAGAAAGCTGAAAGAACACAAGGGCAACACGCGTAACGAATTCTGCGTGAATGGATGAAGCGAAAGAGGCAGGCAATCTCGCCTGCCTCTGCGAGCGTGTCCGAAGAACTTGAGCAAAGGAGAATCGCAATGAATGACGATATCGAACAGCCGAACAGTGATGCGCAAAAAGCGAAAGCGGCAGATAAATCAGCTGACGCGAAGCGTGATGATCACAAGAAGAAAGAAGGCAAGCACGATAAAACAGCTGACAAAAAAGTCGGCAAGGAACATGGGCATCATTCGTAATTGATTGATTGCGCAAGGATAGAGCAAGAGAGGCAGGCAGCGCCTGTCTCTCTCAGCATGAGCTGAAAAAAAGGATAATAAAAGGACCATAATGAAAACCATGTATTTTTCAGTTTTAACGGTGGCTGCCGCTGCGGTCGTGATGGTGGCAACCAGCACCCCTGCGATGTCGACCGAGATGGATGACCGCATTGAATCTTCGTTCAAACAGAGCTTCATTTACAAAAGATATCTGAAGGATGAGAAAATTAAGATCAGCTCAAAAGAAGGAGCGGTCATTCTCTCCGGCAGCGTGTCTGATGAAAGCGGCAGACTGATGGCCCAGAACATCGCCGAAGCCCTGCCCAATATCAAGAGCGTGGAAAATCACATTGAAATAACAGGCGAGCGGCCTGCCGAGAAGTCTGATATCTGGATCGGCATGAAAGTGAAAGTCGCGCTCATGTATCATCGCAATGTCAACGCCATGAAGACAGAGGTCAGTGTGAAAGATGGCATTGTGACCCTGAAAGGCGAAGCCTCCAGTCAGGCGCAGAAGGAACTCACCTCTGAGTATGCCAAGGATATTAACGGGGTGAAAGAAGTGAAGAATGAGATGACGACAGCAGCGGCTCCTGAGCCGGAGACGCAGACGATAACAGAGAAGATTGATGACGCATCAGTCACTGCGCAGGTCAAGATGGCCTTGCTGACGCATCACTCGACCAGCTCCATCACCACCAAGATTGCAACCAAGGACGGCGAAGTGACCTTGACCGGCATTGCGAAGAACGATGCTGAAAAGTCTTTAGTCACTAAACTCGTTGCTGGTATTCAGGGTGTGGTCAGCGTCAATAATCTGATGAC
>NZ_JBLWEM020000057.1:0-92405 GCF_048287365.2 Candidatus Electronema sp. JC
CAGGTCAATGCGTATCTCCTCAATCAAGGCGGTGATGGTTGTTTTGATGGTCTCTTCGTCCAGAGAGGGGTGTTTCAGGGCAATCCGGGCAGCCAGAACGTCGCTGCCGTTGGTGTTGCGCGCCACATAGCGGGGCCGCCAAGACTGGGGTGTGGTCAGGGCGTTGACTTCTGGTCTCCATTGCACGGTTGCCATAACTGCTCTCCTTGGGGATTAACTGTTTGTCATGACATCAAAACAATCTAATCCGGCAGATTATGCGGCGGCGGGGTTCCTGTCAATAAAAAAAGAAGAGCAGCGGAAGGCTGCGGCGGTTTTCTTCTCCGACAGCTTATAGGCCGGAAAAGTTACAGGCTATTGGGAAAAATTCTACAGCCTATAAACCGAAACGGTTATAGCGCATGGGAGAGTCGGACATAAGTGCTTAGGCGAGGTTCGGATAAGCACATAGACGAGATCGGCATACGTGCTTATGCCGGGTTCGTCTATGTGCTTGGGCGGGAAGGGGCTATGGGTGGTGAAGAGGGCTGGGCAAGCAAGAAGAGGCTTGCCCAGCCTGCGGTGCTTATTAACCACCTATTATGACATTGAACTCGTCTGGCTCGACACTCTCTAATGGTTGATCAAAGTCCAGTTTAGTGTTCTCCGCAATGGCTTGTAACTCTTCTTTCCTTTTTTGGAAAAAACTTTGCTCTTCTTTCTCTATAGCCTCGAGTTTTTCATTGATGAACTTGACGGCATCGCTATCAATAGATCCACTTGTATTCTTTACAGTCAGACACAGACCGCTCTCGTTAACTTTAATACTCAAGCCAGGGAAATCGCTAAGACATGACGGTAGTTTTTTCTTAGCACGTGGAGATAGTGGACGATCAAGATTGAAGGCAACACTATGGGGCGGATATTGACGGTCCTTAAGGTTAGCTGATACAAGCTTGTCAGTACTCTCTAAGTTAATTGATACAATTTTCATGAATGATCCTTTATTGTATTGAAATAGTTCGTAACTGCGCTGGGCCATAGGTTAGGGCAAGTCTGCTCACTTTGACCTGCTGCGTAACATGTACCCAGTAACCTGGCTCATAGGTAAGCACCGAGCCAAACTCTGTCAATAGGGAAAATAGCAGTCAGGCGGGAATACTCTTCGCAGCCGCAGCAAGAGGCTTCAGCCGGAAGATAGCCCGCGCTTCAGGCCGGTGCATGAAGAGGTCTTGCGGAGAGCTTGATGCCCAAGGCATGAAGCAGCTTGAGCATTGTGTCATAGTGCAGCTTCACGCCGGGCGCAAGCAGCCTGTGCAGGCTCTCACCGCCAAGCTCGGCATCTTTGGCAAGCTGCGCCATGCCGCGTGCGTGCGCCACATCACGGACAGCGGCAAGGAACACATCGGGATTGGCATCTTCCAAGGCGGCGGTCAGATACTCCGCAATGGTCTCTTCATCGTCGAGGTAGTCAGCAGCGTCAAAGGGAACAGGTTTGGCCATGATTCACTCCGCATCCAAAGCCCGCGCCATCTCAATAGCGCGTTTGATGTCGCGCTTCTGCGAGGACTTGTCGCCGCCCAGCAGAAGCAGATAGATCACGTCTCCGCGACGGGTGTAATAGACTCGATAGCCGGGGCCGACATGCACCCGCATTTCAGATACACCTTCGCCAACCGCCTCGCAGTCGCCGAAGTTGCCATGCTCGGCGGAGCGGATGCGATGCGCGATGCGGGCGCGGCCAATCTTGTCTTTCAAGGCGGAGAGCCAAGCGTCGAACTCCTCCGTCCGCAGAAACGTGTTCATGAATTCAGTCTATCCGAACGGATACATCCCTGCAACTGCTCAGGCAGGAATACTCTTCGCAGCCGCAACAAGAGGCTTCAGCCGGAAGATAGCCCGCGCTTCAGGCCGGTGCATGGCCTGCCACAAGTCCCAGTCCTGCTGCAAGCCCAGCCAGAAATCAGCCGACATGCCCACGACCTGCGACAGCCGCAGAGCAGTGTCCGGCGTGACCGAAGACGTGCCCTTGATGATGTTGTTTAGACGGGAATACGGGATGTCCAGATGCCGGGCAAGCTCGGTCTTGGTGATTGCGAGCGGCTTGAGGAACTCCTCCTCAAGCATCTCTCCCGGATGGGTCGGCGGACGATGCGCGGGCAGCCGCCGCCCGCTGCTTCGTTCAGTGATAGTCTGTGATTTCGACTGCGCAGGCATGGCCATCCTCCCATTGAAAGCAGATACGGTACTGCTGGTTGATCCGAATGCTGTATTGCCCCTCGCGGTCGCCTTGCAGGAGTTCCAAGCGGTTGCCCGGCGGCACTCTGAGTTAGGCAACCTCTCGAACACGGTTGAGCTGATCCAGTTTCCGGCGGGCTACAGGCCAAATTGACTTGGGGCAGCGCTTCAACGCCGCCCGTGATGCCGCGCCGTCAAAGATGTCCTCTGCGCCCGCGCTCTTGAAAGACTGAATCATACGTCATTATAGAATGCGGCAAGGCAGATGCGCAACTGTTGCCTTGCACATCACTCCCTTGCTCCGCTCACAAAAAATACACCGCGCAGTAATAGCCGCCCACTAAGAGGAACAGCACACCGGTCAGCCGCCGTGCCCAGCGTTCAAAGACGGTGATGCGGTTGAAGGCTTGGGCGACCTTGTTGGCCCCAAAGGCCAGCAGTAGGGCGAAGAGCAGCACCGGCAGGCCGGTTGCCAGCCCGTAGATGCCGGGAATGAGCAGGCTTGACTGCTGCTGCACGGCCAAGGGCAGGAGCGAGCCGAAGAACAGGGCCGCCGAGGTCGGGCAGAAGGACAGGGCGAAGACCATGCCCAGCAGCCCGGCCCCGCCGATGCCCAGAGAGTCGGCCTTGTTCTGCAAGGCCGCGCTCAGGCCGCCGCCCTTGCCTGTTGGCAGGCGGATGACCTCCAGCAGGATCAGGCCGACCACAATCAGCACCGGGCCAAGGGCCATGTTCATCTGTTTTTGCAGCATCTGCGAGAGCGAGGGCGCGGAGAGCAGGCTGCCGACCAGCAGCACGCCCAGCAGCAGATAGGCCAGAGCGCGCCCGGCGGTGTAGAGCAGTCCTGCCTGCAAGACGCTGGCCGGTCTGCCCACCCGCCGCCCCACATAGGAGATGGCGGCGATGTTGGTGGTCAGCGGGCAGGGGCTGATGGAGGTGAGGATGCCGAGCCAGAAGGCCGAGGCCAGCGGCACGAGGATGGACTCCGTCATGAGCCTGCGCCCTGATTGAGGGCGGCGATCTCGGTGCGGAGGTAGTCGGTGAACGCAGGCTCGTCATGCACCAGCTGCCAGACCTTGTCCAAACGCCGCCACCTGGCCTCCTTGCCCTGCTTGAGCTGGGAGATAACCACCGAGCGGACAGCCAGCTCGTAGTCTTCAACAAAGTGCTCGTTCTCGGTCTCGTCCACATTGACCACCTGCAATTCCACTGAGCCGTCCTTGAGCTGGGCGGCAAAGCCTTCCTCCAAGGTCTTCTTGGTCAGTGCCTCAATCTTCTTGCAGGTCTTGCAGCGCTGGTTGCCGTGGAAGTAATAGACCCGCGTTGTGCTCTGCTCGACGCGCTGCGCCTGCCCGCTGGCTGGGGCTTCCTCAGCAAAAGCTGCGCTGCCGCTGAGGGCGAACACTGAAAGGGCCAAGGCCATGATGCGGATGCTCTTCCTCATTTCCCTGCTCCTCCTGCCAGCACAGCCTTCAGCTCGTCCACGGATGAGGTCTTGCCAACCAGCTTCACCACGCCATCCACCGCCAAGGCGGGAGTCATCATCACCCCGAAGGCAGTGATCTGGTTGATGTCGGTGATCTTCTCCAGCTCGTAGTCAAGCTGAAGGGCCTTGGCAGCGGCCTCGGCGTTCTCGGCCAGCTTCTTGCACTTGGGGCAGCCGGTGCCCAGTATTTGGATCTTCATTGCCATCTCCATAGTTGTTTGTTTATCAGAACAGCAGGCAGGAATCACTGCGCCTTTCCAAGAGCGTTGATGAAATCCTTGGCCGTGTCGCCGCGAAGATTGTCTGCGAGTCCGACCAGTCCGTCGGTCAGGTATCTCGCCTCAAGACCTTTTGAGCGGAGGTACACCATCGCGATAGTTGCGCGGTCTTTGTGAGGACATGCAGTCACAATGATCTTGTCCTTGTCAAGCTCTGCAAGCCTTTTCGGCAGCTCGTTCAAAGGGATGTTGATTGACGGCATGACCTTCCACGCTGCATATTCCTCTGCAAACCTGATGTCAATCAATTGCGCTTTCCCTTCCTTCAAGAGCTGGACAAGCTCTTTGCTGTCAACCTTCATCTCATTTCTGGCGGCATAATCAAAGGCGGTGATGTATTTCTCCAGCTGGGCATCGCTTGCGTATGCAGGCTGGCACATTGCCGCCAGCAGGAAGATGAGCGCCAGTTTTTTCATGTGGTTCTCCTTGTTGATCAACGCCCAGTATGACGGGGCCGTTGATTGAGCAGTTGTTTATCCGAACAGCGCCCCGAATATCACGCCGCTGACAGTTGCCATAATAATCACCAGGCTGACAAAGACCACGGTCTTCTTGGTGCCCAGCACGGTGCGGATGACCAGCATGTTGGGCAGACTCAGGGCGGGGCCGGCCAGCAGCAGGGCCAGCGCAGGCCCCTTGCCCATGCCGCTGCCGAGCAGTCCTTGCAGGATGGGCACTTCGGTCAGGGTGGCGAAGTACATGAAGGCTCCGGCAAAGGAGGCGAAGAAGTTCGCTCCCAGCGAGTTGCCGCCCACCGCGCCAGCTATCCATGCCGAAGGAATCAGCCCTTCCTGCCCGACCCTGCCCAGCAGCAGACCCGCGATGAGCACGCCGAAGAGCAGCAGCGGCAGGATCTGCTTGGCAAAGTCCCAAGACGAGGCGAACCAGTCGCCGGTCTCGCCCTTGTCCGTGCTGGTGATGACGGAAAGACCGATGCTGCCAGCGGTGAAGGCGAGCAGCGGCTGCTCTGGGAAGAGGACGGCGAGTGCTATAACCGGCAGGGCACTCACCGCCACTTTCCACCACGCCAGCTTGAACCAGAGCACGAGCATGATGCCCAGTCCGGCGGCGCAGCAGGAAGTCACCAGCCACTTGACGCTGTAGATGGCCGCCCAGATGCCCGTGCTCTCCTCCGGCCTGCCCCAGTTGGCAAAGACTAAGATGCCGACCATCGAGGCGAAATAGAGCGCGTTCTGCCAGAGCGGGCGGCTCACCTCCTCATCTGGCAGGGCCATGCGCGCTGCGGCTTTGGCCGCCTCCTCCTTGCGGAAGATGAAGGCCATCAGCAGGCCGATGACCACGCTGAAGACGATTGCCCCGACCGCCCGGCCTATGCCCAGCTCCAAGCCCAGCACCCGCGCTGTCAGGACGATGGACAGCACGTTGATGGCCGGGCCGGAGTAGAGGAAGGCCGCCGCTGGCCCCAAGCCTGCGCCCATGCGGTAGATGCCCGCAAAGAGCGGCAGCACGGTGCAGGAGCAGACCGCAAGGATGGTGCCTGACACCGAGGCCACGCCGTAGGCGAGCAGCGGATTCGCGCCTGCGCCGAGGTATTTCATCACCGAGGCCTGGCTGACAAAGACGGCGATGGCCCCGGCTATGAAGAAGGCAGGGATCAGGCAGAGCAGCACATGCTCGCGGGCGTACCACTTGCTCAGGTGCAGGGCCTCCAGCACCGCGTTGTCAAAGCGCTCCCAGCCCACCGGGAGATAAAAGAAGAGCAGAAACAGTCCGGCAATCCACGCCAGCTTCTTCCATTCAGTGTTCCAGTTCATGTGTTCCCCCTGTGGTTATTTTGTCATATTGCCAAATGTTGACGAAAAAAGCAAGAGGCAGTTTGCGAGCTGCCTCTCCATGTTCCGCTTGCCCTCCTTCCGCTGATGATCCACCAACGCAGCCTGCACATCATTCCCGCCGCATCTCTTTTGCCTGTTTACATTTTACCCAGCCCGTGGTATGAAACTTTGTCCGGCTGCGTTGACCGCGTTCGACGCAGCTGCTGAACACTGTTTCCCGCAGACTGGCCTTCCGCCGTTTCTTTTGCATTTTTTTGGAGTCATCCTATGCGGCTGCATCGTTTTTTCCTCAGCGGCGCTGTTCTGACATCCCTGTTTTTCGGCTCGATGCTGCATGGCAAAGTCATGCCGAGCGAGTTTGATGCCGGACGCAACCGTCTGATCGCCTACATGCTCAGTCATCAGCTGCCTGCGCAGCATTTCAGCCACAAGCCGCTGGACGCGCAGACCTCCAAGGCCGCCTACGCGCTCTATCTCAAGCAGCTCGATCCGCGCAAGCAGTTCTTGCTGGCCGAGGATGTGCGCCAGTTAGACACCTTTGCCGACAAAATCGGCGAGGAGCTGAGTCAGGGCCGGCTGCTGCTGCCGGACGCAGGCATGGGGCTGCTCAACCGGCGCGCCGCCGAAGTGGACAAGCTGACCGACGAGATCTTGGATGCCGGGTTTGATCCGGGCCGGGTTGATTATTTGCAGACCGATCCCGAAAAAATGACCTATGCCGCCGATGCCGCCGAACTGCGCGACCGCTGGCGGCGTTCTCTCAAGCTGGAAGTGATTGACGGCTATCTTGAGGAGATGGAAAAGCTGAACAAAGAGCGCGAGGAAAAAGGTCAGCCTGCCCTTGATCTGGCCGCAACGCCGCTGGATCAGCCGCGCTGGACAGCTGCGCTGGACAAGGTGCGCAAGAAAACCCACCGCTACATCGAGCGGCTGCGCAAGACAGACCGGCAGGAGCATTACAACCGTTATTTCGACGCGGCAGCGCGGGCTTTTGATCCGCATACCACATATATGGCTCCGGAATCAAAAGAGGATTTTGACATTCACATGAGCGGTGCGCTGGAAGGCATCGGCGCGCTGCTGCGGGAGGACGACGGCCACATCAAAGTCGTGAGCATCATCCCCGGCAGCCCGGCGGAGGCGCAGGGTCAGCTTCAGGCTGAGGACATCATCATGGCGGTGTCGGAAAAGGACGGCGAGCCAATCGATATTTCAGCCATGAGCATCCGTGAGGCGGTCTCGCACATTCGCGGCCCCAAAGGCACGGAAGTGCGGCTGACCGTCTCCAGAGCGGACGGCGCCCGTTTAGTCATTCCTATCATCCGCGACGTGGTCAAGCTGGAGGACAGCTTTGTCAAATCCGCTGTCCTCAAAGACAGGCAGGGCCAGAAGGTCGGCTATCTGCGCATTCCCAGCTTCTACCGTGACTTCTCCGCCGGGGGCGGGGATGATGAGGCCCGCAACGTCACGGACGACACCCGCCGCGAGCTGGCCAAGCTGAAAAAGGAGGGTGTCGCCGGACTGATTCTTGACCTGCGCAACAACGGCGGCGGCTCGCTTTCCGACGCGGTGGATGTCTCTGGACTGTTTCTGCCCGGCGGGCCGGTGGTGCAGGTCAAAAACGCCGAAGGCCGGATTATGGTGCTGGAGGACAATGACCGCAGCGTGGCTTACGACGGGCCGATGCTGGTGCTGATCAACCAGTTCGCCGCCTCGGCTTCGGAGATTCTGGCCGCCGCCCTGCAGGACTATGGCCGCGCCTTGGTCGTCGGCGGCGCCCACACTCATGGCAAGGGCACGGTGCAGGCCCTGACCGACATGAACCGCAATCTGCCGCTGCTGCATCTGAAAAAATATGAGGACTTGGGGGCGCTCAAAGTTACGATTCAGCAATTCTACCGGGTCAACGGCAGCTCCACCCAGTACAAGGGGGTGACCCCGGATGTCACGCTGCCCAGCATGTTGGACTACTTGGAAACCGGCGAGCAGCATTTAGACAATTCCCTGCCTTGGGATCAGGTCAAGGAGGTCTCTCATAAAGCGTGGCACGGCCCCCGCATTGACGCTGCCGCCGCCCAGCTGAAAACTGCCAGCTATCTGGCCGAAAGTGAAAAATTCAAAAAAATTGAGACTGAAAGCCTGCGGGCCAAGGAGCGCAGGGACAACAGTCTGGTGCCTGTGTATCTGGCCGGAGTGCTGAAGGACCGCAAGGAGCTGGAGCGGGCGAGAAAGGAAACCGAAGCCGCCGGGGTTCTTGACGGCGGCGATGAGGATGAGACGCACGCTGGCGCCAAGAAAAAGAAGAGCTTGGAGGAGGAGCTGGCCGACGATCCGTACACGGATATAGCCCTCTTTCTCATGGACAGCACGGCGGCGGTGGTGGACAGCGCTGGCGGCAGAAAATAATTTTTTTCTTGAAATCAGCCCGCAATCGTGATAGAGCAGAAGACCATCATGCAGAGCCTGAACGAAGCCCTGAAGCGCAATGAAGAAAAAATCCTCGCCCTGTGGACCGAGCGGACGCTGGACACGTATGAGTCATCCAGTTTTTTCAAGAAGTCACAGGACAGGTTCGCCAATCCGGTCGGCATGAACATCCGCGAGGGTCTGACCGCGCTGTTCCGATTGCTGGTTGAAGGCGCAGGCGCGGAGCAGTTTGCCAAGCCGCTGGATCAGATCATCCGCATCCGGGCGGTGCAGCAGTTCACGCCGTCGCAGGCGGTCGCGCCGCTGCTGGATTTGAAAGCGGCAGTGCGGCAGGTTTTCTCGGCGGACAAAGACTGCCGGCATCAGCTCTTGGAGCTGATGCCGTTCGAGGCCGACGTTGACCGGATGACCTTGCAGACCTTTGACCTGTATATGGAATGCCGGGAGCGGCTGCATAAAGCGCGAATCCGGGAGCTGAAAAGCGGCAGTTATATTCTCACCGATTCAGCTTGCGCTTCAGCATTGATCCGGGAAAATTTGCGAGAACTGTCGCCACAGGGAGGCTGCGCAGCGGACAAAGCATAGCAATATGCTTCAGATATTTTATCTTTCTTAAAAAGGGAGCGATCAATGAAGCACATCTTCCCCTTGGTTGCAGTCATCGCCTTGGCGTTGATTGCGTGGATCGGGTCCAACATACCCGGCATGCAATACCTGTTTGGCGTTGCGGTGCCGTATGCGGCCTTGATTCTTTTTGTCGGCGGCTTCTGCTGGCGGGTGCTCTACTGGGCCAAGTCGCCGGTGCCGTTCCGCATTCCCACCACCTGCGGCCAAGGATACTCCATGCCGTGGGTGAAGCGGGACAAGTTCGAGGCCCCGGTGAGCACTGGCGAAGTGCTGGGCCGAATGTTCATGGAGATCGTTTTTTTCCGCTCTCTCTGGCGCAACACCAAGGCCACCATCAAGCCCGGCCCGGAACTGACTTACAGCTCCACCCGCTGGCTCTGGCTCTTCGGCATCCTTTTTCATTACAGTATGCTGGTGATTCTGATCCGGCATCTGCGCCTTTTCGTTGGATCAGAGCTATTCTTCGTCACGGCGTTAGAGGCACTGGACGGCTTCACCCTCAACCCGACCCCGGAGCTGTCGCTCTACGTCACCGACGCGCTGATTCTCGTCGGCTTAGTGGCTCTGCTGGCCCGCCGTTTTTTGATCAAAACGGTGAACTATATCTCCTTGGCCAACGACTACTTCCCGCTTTTCCTCCTCATCGGCATCGCCCTCACCGGCATCCTGATGCGCTACTTCCTCCGCTCCGGCGTGGACATCGTGGCCATCAAGCAGCTGGCTCTCGGCCTGACCACCTTCAAGCCGGTTGTTCCCGCAAATATCGCCTCAGTCTTCTACGTGCATCTGTTTTTAGTCTCCTGCCTGCTGGCCTATTTCCCCTTCTCCAAGCTGATGCACATGGGCGGAGTCTTTCTCAGCCCGACCCGCAATCTGGCCAATGACAGCCGGATGCGGCGGCACATCAACCCGTGGAACCCGGACATCAGGCCGCATTCCTATGCGTCCTATGAGGACGAATTCCGGGCGGACATGATCGAGCAGGGCATCCCGGTTGAAAAAGAACTGCCGCAAGGCTGACGAATAACAGGTGGACAAGGGACTATCACAATGGCCGTTATAAAAAAAGATGAGCTGGCGCGGAGCGTGGTCGAAGACCCGACTTTGATGACCGGCTCCATGCCGGACAAAGACTGGATGGACATCCCGGCAGTGTTCAAGCCGGGCAACTACGCCTACCCGACCAAGCCGGAAAAGCTGGAATATCTCAACAGCCAGCAGGGCGTGAGCTTCCCCAACGCCCGCGCTTGGAACCCGGAGGACGAGGACTGGAAGCTGCCGGAGAACTGGAAGGAGATCATCATCAAGGGGCTGGCGGATAGGCTTGACCGCTTCCGCTCTCTGAAGATTTTCATGGACTGCTGCGTCCGCTGCGGCGCCTGCGCGGACAAGTGTCACTTCTTCCTCGGCACCGGCGACCCGAAAAACATGCCCGTGCTGCGGGCCGAGCTGCTGCGCTCTGTCTATCGGCAGGAGTTCACCTTGGCAGGCAAGCTGCTCGGCAAAATGGCTGGCGGGCGCGAGATGACTGTCGGCGTGCTGAAAGAGTGGTTCATGTACGCCTACCAGTGCACCGAGTGCCGCCGCTGCTCGGTCTTCTGTCCTTACGGAATTGACACCGCCGAGATCACCATGATGCTGCGCGAGCTGCTGCATCTGGTCGGCTGCGGCATCAACTGGGCGATGGAGCCGGTCTCCAATTCCAACCGCACCGGCAACCACATGGGCCTGACCCCGCAGGCCTTCAAAGGCAACGTCGAGTTCCTCTGCGATGACATTGAAAACCTGACCGGCGTGCGGGTCAATCCGACCTTCAACCGCAAAGGTGCGGAGGTGCTCTTCATCACCCCGTCCGCAGACGTGTTCGCCGAGCCGGGCATCTTCACCTGCATGGGCTACATGCTGCTCTTCCACGCCATCGGCTTGGACTACACCTGGTCAACCTACGCCTCAGAAGGCGGCAACTTCGGCCTCTTCACCTCCAATGAGATGATGAAGAAGCTGAACGGCAAGATGTACGCTGAAGCCAAACGGCTGGGTGTGAAGTGGATACTCGGTGGTGAGTGCGGCCACATGTGGCGCGTCATTCATCAATACATGGACACCATGAACGGCCCGGCTGACTTCCTTGAAGTGCCGAAATCGCCAGTCACTGGCACGGTCTTTGAGAATGCGGCCTCGACCAAGATGGTGCATATCAGCGAGTTCACCGCCGACCTGATCAAGCACGGCAAGATCAAGTTGGACAAGAGCCGCAATGCACATGTCAAGGCTACCTTCCACGACTCCTGCAACCCGGCCCGCGCAATGGGCATGTTGGAAGAGCCGCGTTATATTCTGAATAACGTGCTCGACGAATGGTATGAGATGCCGGAAAACACCATCCGCGAGAAGACCTTCTGCTGCGGTTCAGGCACAGCCTTGAACACGGAAGAGATCATGGAGCTGCGGATGCGCTCCGGCCTGCCCCGCGCCAACGCGGTCAAGCATGTTTATGACAAGCACGGCATCAACACGCTGGCCTGCGTCTGCGCGATTGACCGCGCCACCCTCAGCACCCTGATGGACTATTGGGTGCCGGAAGTGCAGGTGGCTGGCGTGAGCGAGCTGGTGGGCAACGCCTTGGTGATTGAAGGCGAAAACAGACAAGACCTGACCGAGGGTCTGCGGACTCTGGTCTGACCGGGAGGAGAAACTATGTACGACAGCGGCAAAATCATTCCGGGACTGGCGGTCTTTGTTCTTCTGATCACCTTCCCCATCTGGTACAACAATCTTGTTGGCGATGTTGGCGCGGCTCCGGCCAAAGATCCCAATCTGACTCCGGAAATGGTGCAAGGCGCGGTTTTTCCAAACGGCCAGAGCCATCCGCCTGCGGCTGAGATGCGGGCCACACATATGGATGTGCTGCAAGGCATCCATGTCACCGCCAAAGGCTACAATGCGGCCAAGGACGGCCAGAAGCCGACCATGAGCTGTCTGATGTGCCACGGCGGCAGCAAAGAGCAGTTTTGCGACAGCTGCCATGCCTACGCCTCAGTGAAAACGCCTGACTGCTGGACTTGCCACACCAAGCCCTAAGCCGCGAAGCTCCCAATTTCCGGCCAGCCCTCTGACAAAACCAGTCAGGGGGCTTTTTTTATTTTTCATTCTGTGGTAAAGTATCCTCCCTTTGCTTATCAAAAAAAGTGATAAATCTCATCTGCGAAAGCAAAGGTGTCTCATGAGCGGCAGCCCGGCGCAGCCCAAGCGCATTCTTGTTCTCTATTATTCTTTCAGCTCCCAGACCAAAAATCTCGTTCAGTCCCTGCTCGACGGCATGGCCGAGTACGAGGCCGAGGTGGTCTGCGAGCGGCTTGTCCCGACCATCCCGCAGCATTTTCCCATCGGCACCATTCCCAAGACGTTTAAGAAAATGATCGTCACGCTCTTCCGGCAGCGCATTCCGATTGAGCCGCTGCCCGAACACTGCTTTGAGCCGTATGACCTGATCATTCTCGCCGGGCCGACCTGGTCGTACAATCCCAGCGGCCCGGTGCTCTCCCTCATAGACCGCGACGGCCAGCGGCTTTTTGCCCAGCAGACCGTGCTGCCGGTCATCTCCTGCCGGGGCTTCTGGCGGATGCACTGGTGGGGGATCAAATCACTGCTGAAAAATCTGGGGGCGCGGGTGCCGAACGGCATCATCTTCACCCACACCAGCAAGGAGCCGTGGCGGACTGTCGGCGTGTTCCTCAAGCTGGCCGGAGAAACCCCGGAGCGGATGTCGTGGATGAAAGACCATTACCCAAAATACGGCCACACCCGGCAGCAGATCGACGAGGCCCGCCGTTTCGGCGAGATGATCGGGCGGGCGGTGACGCAGGGCGAGGAGCTGGAGCGGCTGGTCTTCAACACCAGCTTGGCGATTTACGAAGAACACCCTCCTGAATACGCATCAAGACCTTGACCGGTCAAAGGGCGCGGCGCGCGGGGTATTCCGTCCCGCGCCTCATGCTGACGGCTTGCCGCTTTCCAAGTTGAACCTTTTCAGCTTCCGCCAGAGCGAGACCCGGTCGATGCCGAGAATTTCCGCCGCCTTGGACTTGTTGCCGCCGGTCTGCTCCAGCACGCGTCCGATATGCAGCCGCTCCTGCTGATCCAACGACTGGAGGCCGCCGCTTTCTGAGCGCGCGGCAGCGCGGCCAGCTCTGCCTGTCAGCTCAGGCAGATGCGCCAGCTCGACGCGCTCGCCCCTGGCCAAGACCACGGCCCGCTCAATGATGTTCTCCAGCTCGCGCACGTTGCCAGGAAAGCTGTAGTCCTCCAGCCGTGTCAAGACCTCCGGGGCCAGCGACCGCACCGGCTTGCTCATCGCCGCGCTGAAGCGGTCAAGAAAGAACTGGGCCAGCAGGCGGATGTCACGGGGCCGCTCAGACAAAGGCGGCAGATGCAGATTCATGACATTGATGCGGAAATATAAATCCTGCCGGAAGCCGCCCTCCCTGACCATCCGGGTCAGATCACGGTTCGTGGCCGCCAGAAAGCGGACGTTGATCTTGACCGGCTCGGTCGCGCCCAGCGGCAGCACTTCTTTTTCCTGCAAAACCCGCAGCAGTTTGACCTGCATGGCCGGGGTCATCTCCGTCACCTCGTCCAGAAAGAGAGTGCCGCCTTCAGCTGACTCAATCAGGCCGATTTTGTGCCGGTCCGCGCCGGTGAAGGCCCCTTTCTCGTGGCCGAACAGCTCGTTGGCGAGCAGATCTTCGGTGAACACGCCGCAGTTGACCGCCTTCAGCGGCCCGGCGGCGCGCGGGCTGCGCTCATGGATGAACCGGGCGAGCAGCTCCTTGCCAGTGCCGGACTCGCCGGTGATGAACACTGAGCAGTCGCTCTGCGCCACCTCGCAGGCGGTATCCAAGAGCTTGCGCATTCCCGGATCCTCTGTGAGGATGGCCACGCCCTGCGCTTTGGCCAGCCGCTCCTTCAGATCCGTGCTCTCCTGCCGCAGCTGCCGTTTCTCAAGCGCCTCGCGCACAGCCTTGCGCACTTCGTCAAGCTTGTAGGGCTTGATCACATAATGGCAGGCCCCCATCTTCATCGCCGAGACCGCCGAGCTGATGGTGGCATAGCCGGTGATCATGATCACCTCGGTGTCCGGAGAGACCTGCTTGCTGCGCCGCAGGAGTTCCATGCCGTCCACATTCGGCATCCGCAGGTCTGTCAGCACAAGGTCAAAGCGGTGCTGCTCAATCAGCTTGAGAGCGTTCTGGCCGCTCCGGGTGGCGACGACCTCATAGCCCTCCTTGCCGAGGATGTGCTGCAAATTGCGGATTGCGGCCTGCTCGTCGTCAATGATCAATATTTTTGGCGGGTTCATATCGGAATTGTTTGATATTTTGCCGTCGTTGCAGGGACACGACATGTCGTGTCCCTACAACGACGGCAGCGTGTTCACCGGCAGGCGGATGAGGAAGGCCGCGCCGCGCCCCTCCTCGCTCTCCACGCTGATTTCACCGCCGTGTTTGGCGATGATCTCGCGGGTGACAGCCAGACCAAGGCCGCTGCCTTTGCCCACGTCCTTGGTGGTGTAGAAGGGATCGAAGATTTTTTCCATATCCATTGCTGAGATGCCGGGGCCGTTGTCGCGCACCTCAATCAGCGCTTCACCGCGCTCCTCGTCAAGTCCAGCCCGGAGCAGCACTTCCCCTCTGCCCTCCAGCGCCTGCCCCGCATTGCGGAGGATGTTGATCAGTGCCTGCTGGAGCTGCCGCTTGTCGGCGAAGAAGAGGCCGTCTCTGCTTATTTCCAGCGTGAATGCGACCTCCGCAGGGAAATCCTTGACCACCAGCTTGCTGGTCTGACGGATGAAGCGCCCCAGCTCCAGCTCCGCAGGCCGCATCTCGCGGTCATGGGCGAACTCAAGCAAGGAGCGGATGATGTCCCGCGCCCGGTCGGTCTCCTCGTCAATCTGCGCCGCCATCTCAATGAGAAAGTCGCTCTCCGGGATCTTCGCCTCCTGCAATTCCTCCAGCAGGATCTGCGCCGAACTGCTGGCGTTGGAGAGCGGGTTGTTCAGCTCGTGGGCCACGCCTGCGACCAAAGTGCCGACAGCGGCGAGCTTCTCGCTCTGAACAAGCTGCTTCTCACGTTTTTCCAGCACGTCCAGCATGTGGCGGATCGCCTTGCTCACAGCTTGAATTTCAACAGGATCATCATCGGCATCTTTCAGCCCGGCGCAGCAGCCCTGCGCCACGCTGCGCGTGTATTCCGCAATATGCTGGAGCGGCTGCACCACCAGCTTCGTCATCTGCCGGCCAAGAAGCAAGGCCAAGGCGGCCACGGCCAGCACGAAAAAAATGCCGGTCCAAGTCAGGCTGGCCAGCTTGCTGTCAATCGAGCGGCGGATGCCCGCATTCATTGCCCCGGAAAGATCAACCAAGTGTTTGCCCACGCTGCGGATCCGCTCCTCCTCCGCATGATGCCGCGCGACTTGGAAGAAACTGAAGTCCTTGTTGATCAGCTCTCGGTAGCGCAGCAGCTCGCGTTCCAGCTCCGCCGCGCCGGAGGAAGACTGGCCGTGCTTCTCGCGCAGCAAAGCCAGAGCGTTGCTGATCTGCGTCTGGTTCTCGCGGAAGTCCTGCTCCTGCCGGTAAAGGAGCCAGTTCTTCTCATAGCGGCGGATTTCCAGCACCGTGTCGCTGAGAGCCGAGACAGTTTCCAAATCGGCGACGCGCTGGCGGATGTCAGCCAAGCCAAGAGCGACCAGCAGCATGATCAGCGCGACCAGCAGCAGCAGCAGACAATAGCCGAGCTGTATCCGCCGCGCAAGACTGTTCAGGAAAGGATGCTGTTTCATGCGCTGCATAATGCAATGCCGCAGTCGGGAATGCAACTTCTTTTGCATGGCTGCCGCGCCAAGGTTTTTTCTCCTGAAACAGCGGCGGCGATTCTTTTTGCAACATCCAGCCGGGGCGCGGCAGCCGGACCGGATTTGTTTGTTCAGGAAATGTGAGGAGATGATAAAAAAAACCGTTTTGGCACGATCCTTGCATGAACAAGGATGTCAAGCTGAAAAACAGTTATTTTTATCAGGAGATCAGTATGAAACTCATTTGCACCCTGCTGGCCATCGAAGAGAGCTTCAGCGCAGCGGCGTTTGCCGAAGAAAACGAGCATCAGGCCGCCCGCGAAATGCTCCGCCGGACGGACGGCGAGCGGCGGAGCCAATGCCGCCGTCCGGCAGCGGTCGAAATATGCCGCAGAGAGATGCCGCCTGCTGCCTGACAACAGGCCCCGGCGGAAATGTTCCGCCGTTTTTTCCCGCTCCCCCCTGATCTCCTGCCCAGCATTTCCTTTTTTTCTTTTTTGAAGTAAAACTGCCGCGACAGATTTTTTCCGCTCATGACTGGCCATGAGGCCAGCTGCACTATTTCCTTCTGAGGAGGCGTTTTTATGAAGTTGACATCGTTGTTCCCCTTTCTCGCTTGGTTCAAGCTGATCACCAAGGAGAGCGTCAAGGCCGATTTCTTCGCCGGGCTGACCGGCGCAGTGATCGTGCTGCCGCAGGGCGTGGCCTTCGCCACCATCGCCGGAATGCCGCCCGAATACGGCCTCTACACAGCGATGATCACCCCGATCATCGCCGCGCTCTTCGGCTCCTCCTTCCACCTGATTTCCGGCCCGACCACAGCCATCTCCATTGTCGTCTTCTCGGCCATCAGCCAGTACGCAACGCCCGGCTCGCCTGAATTCATCTCCCTTGCTCTGACGCTGACCTGCCTTGCCGGAGTCTATCAGCTCGCCTTTGGCTTGGCGCGGCTGGGCGTGCTGGTCAACTTTGTCTCGCACACCGTGGTGATCGGCTTCACTGCTGGAGCCGCAGTGCTGATCGCCACCAGCCAGCTCAAGCATATCACCGGCATTCCGATTGAAAGCGGCTCCGAATTTCTGCACACCTGGGTCGCTTTATTTTCCGGCATCGGCCATCTGAACATTTTTCTTCTGCTGATCGCCCTTGTCACGCTGGGGGTTTCCATCGCAGTGAAAAAATTCATGCGGAAGGCGCCGAACCTGCTGGTCGGCCTGATTGTCGGCAGCGTGCTGGCCGTGGCCCTCAGCGGCATGTCCGAGGGCATCAAATTTGTCGGCGAGATTCCCGCCCAGCTGCCGCCGCTCTCCGCTCCAGACCTCTCGCTGGCAACCATCAAATCCCTTGCCGCGCAGGCTTTCGCCGTCGCCCTGCTTGGTCTGATTGAGGCCGTGTCCATCAGCCGGGCCGTGGCCACCAAATCCGGCCAGCGCATCAACGCCAATCAGGAGTTCATCGGCCAAGGCATGTCGAATCTGATCGGCAGCTTCTTCTCCAGCTACGCAGGCTCCGGCTCCTTCACCCGCTCCGGCATCAATTACGAGGCAGGCGCGAAAACGCCGCTTTCCGCCATTTTCGCCGCTGTCGCCTTGGCAGGCATCATTCTTCTGGTCGCCCCGCTGGCGAAATATCTGCCCATCGCCGCAATGGGCGGAGTCATCCTTTTAGTCGCCTACAACCTGATTGATTTTCATCACATCAAGCATGTGCTGGAGTTCAGCAAATCCGAATCTTCAATCCTGCTGACCACCTTTTTCGCCACCCTCTTTCTGGAGCTGGAATTCGCGATTTATCTCGGCGTGCTGCTCTCGCTGGTGCTCTTTCTGGCGAAAACATCCATCCCGGAAATTCCTGCCCTGTCCATTGACTCTTCCGACACCAGCCACAGGAAATTTGTCACCCTTGACCAGAAACCGCTGCGCGAATGCCCGCAGCTGAAAATCATCCGCATTGACCGTTCAGTCTATTTCGGTTCGATCAGCCGCATTCAGAACCGCATTGCCGAGATTTCCGACAAGGAAGGCATCCGGCATATTCTGATCATCGCCTCCGGCATCAACATGATCGACTTGGCAGGTGCGGAAGCCTTGGCCTCAGAGCATGACCGCTTGAAAAAGCTCAACGGCGGCCTGTATTTTGTCGATATGAAGCCTGCGGTCTATGAGACAGCGGCAAAATCCGGCTTTATCAAGAAGATCGGCAGCGGCAACTTTTTTGACGAGAAGAGCAAGGCGATCGCCGCCATTCACAGAAAGTTGGATCCGCAGAAATGCAGCGGCTGCAAGGCGCAGATCTTCCGGGAATGTCAGCAGCTGCCCGCAGGCGCAGGTCTGAGCAAATCTGCCTCTCCACGGCCCAAGCAGCAGGACGGCGGGCGCGAGGCGGCTTCGGATGTCGGCATCATTCTCCCGCAGCCGCTGGCCGGGCAGGCGTGATGCCTGAAAAGCAGAACGTCTGAAATGACAAAGAGGGCCGCTGATTGGCGGCCCTCTTTTTTTGCAGGCAAGTATGGAACTAAGCAAAAACGGCAGCCCCTGTTGCAGGGTCTGCCGTTTTTTCGCTTACGCTTTTATGAAGAGCAAGGGATTATTCCTTTGTCTCCTCCTCAACAACATCCTTTTCTTCGGCTTTCTCGGCCTTCTCAACATCCTTTTCTTCGGCTTTCTCGGCCTTCTCAACATCCTTTTCTTCAGCCTCAGTAACAGCAGCGGCATCATCAACAGCCGGAGCAGTCTCCTCAGTAATTTCCTCAGCAAACACTGCGTTGCTGGCGGCAACAGTGAACAGGGCAGCGGCGAACAATGAAAGCACTTTCTTCATGATCAGTAGTCCTTGCGAGGAGTATTACTTCCTCTGAAATTTTATGAAGCGGCAAAATCCGCTTCTGTCTTTAAAGGCAGCAAAACCTGCTGCAAGAAAGCAGGCATCTTTCTTGAAAAGAAATTTTATTCTTTTGCAGAAGGAAAAGCAATCGTTTTTTTGATAACGAACGCACTTTTCCGCTAACAGCTCTCGCCGCCTCAGTTTTTTGTTCTTACAGGAAGTTAGGGCTGTCTCAGGCAGGAACTTTTGCCGCATGTCGGGGACAAAATTCCGTCCCCGCACTGGGCCGCAAGAGGGTTACTCCGCTCGCGCTAACCAGCCGTGCGTGTCTGGCATTTGGCCGCGCTGGAGCTGCTGGATGCCGTCAAAGAGCCGCTGGGCGATTGGCCCGGTCTGGCCGCCGCCGATGACGATGCTCTGCTCTTGATAAAGGAATTCGCCCACCGGCGAGATGACCGCCGCTGTGCCGGAGCCGAAGGCCTCAGTCAGCGAGCCGTCCGCCGCTGCGGCCATGATCTCCTCCATGCTGATCCGCCGCTCGCTCGCCTTGATGCCCCAGTCGGCGGCCAATTGCAGCACCGTGTCGCGGGTGATGCCGGGCAGAATGGTGCCGCCCAGCGGCGGTGTGACCAGCTCGCCGTTGAGGACAAAGAAGATGTTGGACGTGCCCACTTCCTCAACATACTTGCGCTCCGCCGCGTCTAACCACAGGACTTGGCTGCACCCCTTCTCCTTGGCCTCGGCAAAGGCCTTGAGCGAGGCGGCGTAGTTGCCGCCGGTCTTGGCCTCGCCCACGCCGCCAGCGGTGGCCCGGACATAGCGGTCTTCCACGTAAATCCGGGTCGGCTTGAAGCCTTCGGCGTAGTAGGCTCCAACCGGGCAGCAAATGATGAAGAAGAGGTATTCGCTGGAGGGATGCAGGCCGACCGCAGCTTCGGTGGCGATCATCGCTGGGCGGATGTAGAGCGACGCGCCCGGAGCCTGCGGCACCCAGTCGCGATCCAAGACGATCATCTGCTTGAGGGCTTCCAGCACCTCTTCCGCCGGTATTTCCGGCATACACATGCGGACAGCGGAGCGGTTCAGCCGCCGGAGATTGTCCAAAGGCCGGAAAAGAAAAATGGAGCCGTCTGCGCCATGATAGGCTTTCAGGCCCTCGAAAATCTCTTGGCTGTAATGCAGGACCATCGCCGCCGGATCGAGACTGAAGGGGCCGTAGGGCCTGATTTCCGCGTCATGCCAGCCCTTCTTGCTGTTCCAGCGCATGACAAACATATGGTCGGTGAAATGCCTGCCGAAGCCAAGGTTGCTCTCGTCCGGCTTCTCCTTCAGCGTCTCCGCCTTGCGCAGCGTGATCTCCATCATCGTGTGTCCCGTCCTTTCTGGTGAAAAATATGTTCAACTCTGGCGAATTGCCGGGAAAGTCCGCAGCGCTTCCTGCGGTCGCCCCATAATATCCCGGCAGGCCGGGAAAAGCAAGCGGCGGCGCAGTCAGGTTTTTTAGCGCAGCCGCTTGCCTGCCAGCCAGATCAGTCCCAGCACCGGCAGTCCCAGCAGAGCTGTGGCCAAGAAAAACCGCTCATAGCCCCAGGCTGTGGCCATTGTGCCGGAATAGCCGCCGAGGAGCTTGGGCAGCAGGGTCATCAGCGAGCTGAAGAGCGCGTACTGCATGGCGGTGAAGGAGATGTTGGTCAGCCCGGCGAGGAAGGCGACAAAGGCGGCGGAGGCCAAGCCCGCGCTGAGGTTGTCCGCCGCGATGACCAGCGAGAGCAGCGGCACGTTGGCCCCGGCCTGCGCCAGCAGGAGGAAGAGCAGATTGGTCAGGCTCGAGAGCAGCGCACCGAGGAAGAGCATCCGCAGCACACCGTAGCGCACGGTCAGGGTGCCGCCGACAAAGCCGCCGAGCAGGGTCATGAAGAGGCCGAAGGTCTTGGTCACGCTGGCGATGTCTTCTTTGGAGAAGCCGAGGTCCTGATAAAACAGGTTGGAGACCACGCCTAAAAGGATGTCGGAGATGCGGTACACGCCGATCAGGGCGAGGAGCAGCAGCGAGGTCTGGAGGCCGTAGCGACGGAAGAAGTCCAACATCGGGCTGATGTAGGTCTCGCTGACCATGCCGCTGTCGGCCAGATTGGCGCGGATGAGCAGGACAGCGGCGGCCAGGGCGGCGCAGGCGGCAAAGAGCAGGCGGCCTGTCTCCGCCAGCAGGGAGGAGAAGGGAGCCAGCTCGCTGCCCAAGGCGGAGCTGAACAGGCCCTTGAACAGCCCGTCCAGTGCCAGCACCACGCCGCCGCTGAGGAAGAAGACGCAGGCGAAGACTCCGGCAGCGCAGAGGAAGAGCAGCAGGAAGCGCAGGTAATAGCTGGCCGGATAATAGACCTTCTCCCGGTTCGCCGCCGGTTCCGGGATGAGCAGGGTGGTGACGACTCCGGCCAGCATGACAGCGGCCATGATCAGGTAGCTGCCCTGCCAGGCGGCGTAGTTGTACGCCTCCATGCTCGTGCCGAACCAGGCGGCGAGATACAGCGCACCTGCCCCGGCAGCCAGCATGCCCAAGCGGTAGCCCGCAATATAGGCCGAGGAGAGCAGGGCTTGCAGCTCCTGCTCCGCGCACTCAATCCGGTAGGCATCAATGACAATATCCTGCGTGGCCGAGGACAAGCCGAGCAGCACCGCCGCAACGGCCATCATGGTCAGCGTCTGCCCGCCCGCAGCCGGGTCGATCATGGCCATCAGGCAGATGGCGGCAATCACTGCCAGCTGCGCGGTCAGCAGCCATGCCCGCCGCCGCCCCAGCCTTTTGGTCAGCAGCGGCAAGGGCAGGGTGTCCACCAGCGGTGCCCAGACAAACTTGAAGGAATAGGCCAAGGCGGCCCAGCTGAAGTATGTGACTGTGGAACGGTCAACACCCGCCTCGCGCAGCCAGAGCGAGAGGCTGGAGAAGATCAGCAGGATGGGCAGTCCGGCAGAAAAGCCGAACAGGAGCATGGTCAGCACTCTGGGGTGCAGCCAAGCGCGCATGGTCTCGCGCCAGTTCTTCGCCGCCGCGTTCGGGGTGGTCATGGTGTCGTCTTTCATACGGATATTGTTTGTCAGCAGGCAAGCATCCGCATGTATAACACGCTGGCCGGAAAAAAGAAACAGCGGCGGCGATGAAATCAGGCGAGCTGCACGGCGCGGATGTTGAAGCAGCGGTCAACCAGCTTATGCTCCTGCCAGCGTTTGAGCAGACGCACCGCGCTCATGGTCACCACCGGCTCAATCAGCACCAACGGGGCATACGCGACGGCAAACTTCGTCCAAGCCAGGAAGGGAGTCTCCACCTCGCCGGCCAGCAGCCAGAAGCCGACCATCGCCGTGACTCCGGCGTAAAAGATCGCGTCCAAGCGGACAATCTCTGTCCAGCTCAGGCCGCGCCGTCCTTCAGTCAGCCGTTTGCCGAAGCTGTGATGCGCAGCCATCAGCGGCACGATCAGCGAAAGGCTGTTCACGGCCAGATGGACCAGATCGCCCGGCTCAAAGAGCAGCCCTTGCAGCAGCAGTCCGGCGGCGAAGCCGAACATGGTCGGCAGATAGCCTAAGGTCAGGTAAATGGCCATGCCGCCGACAAAGTGCAGCTCGGACGGGCCGACCGGCATATGGAAGGACTGCATGAAAAGTGAGAAGAAGGCTGCCGCGATCAGAGCGCGCAGGAGCAGGGCCGGGGCGCGGAAGATCCCGTGCAGGTGAGCGGCCAGCAGGCCGACAGCCGAGGCGTTGGCCAAAACTAACTTGGCCGGGGCGATGAATCCGGGTTCGATGTGCATTTTGTTTCCTCCTCATGGGGAACGTGAGATGAACGCGCCGCGTCAGTGCGGCAGACAGAATCACGAGGCCGGAGCAGGCGCGGAGGAAAGGAGGAGGGAGGGAAACGGGCGGCGAGGAAAAGCCCGGCTCCTGCCTCTGCCGCCCGCCGCAGCATGTTCTGGCCGAGCTGGCAAGGCAGGTTTCCGGGCTTGCGCGTTGAGCTTCCGCTGAAGCTCCGCTTCCGCCGCCTTCCCGGCCTGCGAGGGCCAGTGGCATGATGGCGGAGAGCGTGACGCGCCCACCGTTGCGGGGGCAGCGCCGGATTCGCCGAACGCAAATTCGACTGACCGGCTTCCCTTTTCATCCGGAACAAGTCCGGATCACCTTGACAGCGGACGCACTTTACCGCAGCGGCCCGTTTTTTGTCAAGCGGCTTTTTCAGCGGAGAAAGAGGAGCTTGCCCTCATCGGGGCGGCGGGGGCGGAGGCATGGCCGCCGCAGGCCGTTTCGCCCGGAATCTGCCGCGCACGGCCCAGATCAGCGCGGCGGCTGCGGCCAGCAGGCTCAGGCCGATCAGCGGGCGGTAAATCACCCAAGCCGCCGCGATGGTGAGCAGCGAAAGAACTGCCGCGAGCAGGAAGGAGATGATGCCGGTGCCTGCGCCGACCAAATTGCCGAAGATCGGCAGGATGTCCGCTGTCACGGACAGCACCTTGAGCATCATGTTCAGCCCGATCAGCATCAGGATGAAGCCGCCCAGACGCAGCAGCCAGGTCAGCATTCTACTGCTTTGCTGCGCGCTCTCGAACATGGCCGCCGCGCTGTGCGTCCCGGTCTGGAGCAGCTCGATGCTGCCGCCCGCCTTGCTGCGGTACGGCTCCAGGCTGGAGCCGCTTTGCCGGGCGACAACACTGACTTCGGTCGGCGGCACGATGCGGAAGCTGATCCGCAGGTCGCCGATCTGCGGCGCGTTCGGGTCTTCGCCGAGATAAAAGCCGCTGCCGTGCCGCCAGACCTTCCGGCCTGCGGTGTTCTCCGGCAGCGGAACCTCCGCGCCCAGAGGCAGCTGCTCGAAATTGCTGATCTTGCCGACCAACGAGGGCGGCAGACTGAAGGCACCGAGTGAGACCTTCCGCGCTGTCTGCTCCGCCGAGCTGAAAGGCATTGCGCCGGGATTCTCATGTCCCGCCTGATCACGGAAGCCGGACGAGCTGATCAGCGACTCTGACCAAGTCCTGCTGTAGGAATAGGTTGTGACCGTCTCCTCCGCGCCGCCGAGTTTTTTCTCAGTCTTGCTCTCGGAACGTTCCTGCCATTGGTACATCTCGGCGGTGCGCTCCAGACGGAGGGCGTTGGCGGTCACGAAGAAATCCGGGTCGCGCAGGATTTCCTCGGTCACGGCCTTGCCGCTGAGATGGATCAGCCTGCCCTCGCGGGCAGGATCGACCTGATCCGCAGGCGCGGAAATCACCGCCCCGGCTCCTTCCTTCAGGGTTTTGTACTCCTTGACCGCCCGGCCTTCGTTCCAAAAAAGAAGGAAAAAGGCGGCGATGAAAAGGATCAGGCCAAGAAGGATGCCTTTGACTGCCTCTTTCAAGCGGCTGAACCAAGATTTTCTGCTGACTTCAGTGAAATGTTCTTTGGACATGAGAAGTTAAATGTTCTGCGGTTGAGAAAAAAACAACGCAATACTCTTTTATATCATGTTTTCTTGCTTTGGCAATCAGGGCATTCTCCAAAAAATTCAATATGATGACCAATGATGTTGTAATTAGTTTTTTTTGCGGCTGCTTCGACAATATCCTGAACAACGTCGACATCAATATTCTCAACCTTGTTGCAGTGCGCGCAGCGGATATGATAATGTGGTTCAGTGTCCGCGTCAAAACGTTTTTGCGAGCCGCCGACCTCCAGCTTGACAATGACTCCGCTCTCCGCCAGCAGCTCAAGGTTTCTGTACACCGTGCCCAAGCCGATGCGGGGCAGCCGTTTCCGCATCAATTCGTACAGCTCGCAGGCCGTGGGATGATCATTTTTCGCCCTTTTCAGCTCCTCCAGCAAAATCTGCCGCTGCGTGGTCAGGCGGACTATCGATTCTGGCTCGTTCATTTTCGTCACCGCCCCGTAATTCAACAAAGTTTCATAAAAAGATTTTCCCCCGCGCCATGCAGACTGCCGCAAACGACTCCCGTATCCGCCGCAATTGCTTGATTAAATTTGCGCAAATCCGGCAGAACAGAGCTTGTCCTTGCAAAGGATTTGCAACAAGCGTGATAATACGGCAATATTTCAGCTTGTCAAGCGCAATAAAAAATGACCCTATTTTCTTCTTGACAGGAATCAGACCTGATGTGCAACTGTTTTATACCGCGCAATCAGCTCCTCCAGATGCAACGGCGGGCCGCTTCAGGGTAAGTTGATGAAAAAACAGGCATTACGCGCCAAGGCTTTTCGGATCAAACTGTGTTGAAAATGCCAAAGATCGTGCGTTCGGATATGGTCGGCTTTGAAGCGGCCCGTCAGCTGCAAGCCGACAGTTTCGATGCAAGTCCGGCGAAAATTTTCAGCGGAGGAATCAAGCGTGCCGCTTGTATCTTACTCGTTGTGATGGTTAGCTGCCAGCACAGGAGCCGGGGAGAGCTTGGCGTGCCCCTTAAGGTTTCAACCTTGATGCGTAGATGAAGCCCCCCGGCTCACTTTTACGCCAGCGACAACACTGAACGGTAGCCAAGGGGAAAACCCTGCATGCACAAGGCAAGTGGGCGCGATTGGCGGATTGATTCTTTTATTAAAGGTGCTGTCATGTTCTATCTCGGCATTGATGTTGCCAAAGCCAAACTGGACTGCTGTCTTCTGCTGGACGAAGCAGGCGCTAAACGAAAAACCAAGGTTGCGCTCAATTCTAAAGCAGGCATTGCCATCCTTTTGAAATGGACGGCCAAGCAGAATGTTCCGGTCTCCGATCTTCATGTCATCATGGAGGCCACCTGCGTGTATCACGAACAGGCCGCTTTGTCCCTCATTGAAGCCGGAGCCGTTGTCTCCGTCATCAATCCGGCGCAGGCCAGAAGCCTGGGACGCGGCTTAGGCGTGCGCACCAAAACGGACAAGGCGGACAGCTTTGTCCTGGCCCGCTGCGGCGCATTGCTCAAGCCGGCAGCATGGCAGCCGCCGTCACTGGAAGCTCGGATGCTCTCGTCGCTTCTGGCCCGCCGCGATGCCGTGGCTGAAGACCTCCGCCGCGAGAAAAACCGGCTGGAAAAGGTAGAAGCCGCCGACACGCCGCCTCGTGTCCTGCAATCCATTCTTGACGCTGCAGCTTTCATGCGGTGGAACTGAAACGGCTCCAGCAGGCTGCTGATGATCATATTGACAGTCATTCCAGCATGAAGCAGGATATGAAGCTGCTGACCAGCATCCCGGCGGTCGGGCCGCAGACCGGCAGCAAGATGCTCGCAGTCATGAAGGCCCGTCATTTTCAATCTGCCGAACAACTTGCTGCTTATTTGGGTCTGGTGCCGGTCGAACGGCAGTCTGGCAGTTCGGTTCTCGGTCGAACTCGCTTGTCTAAAACTGGCCCAGCCAAGCTCCGAGCTGTCCTGTACATGGCCGCTGTCGTGGCTGTACGCCATAATCCCCATGTCAAGGCTGTCTATGAGCGACTGCTTGCTCGCGGCAAATCCAAAATGTCCGCTCTCGGTGCCTCCATGCGCAAGCTCGCTCATCTCTGCTTCGGCGTACTAAAAACACGCCTTCCTTATCAGCCAAATTATGCGCTGTCTTGCCCGTCAGGAGGCCTTTCCTCTTGACAGGCAAGACGGTATCTACGCCTTAAGGACTGCTATTGTTGCAACGTTAAGCTGACATGTGCCGCAGGAACAATGAGCTGCCTGAGCGGAGCCGAAGGCGGCGGCGGTTTCGGCTCCGCTCAACCGCCTTGACGCAAGGGAGCGGGAACGTCAACGTAACGTTGCAGGAACACTGCCTGCTTGTTTAATTTATCGATCAACGGATTAACCCGGCACCCAAAAAACAAGCCGCTGAACCATCAAAGTTCAGCGGCTTGTTTGCAGCGTTCAGCGGACGGCGCGGCTGGCTTACATGTACCCGCCGTAGCCGGAGAGCTGGCCGGCATAGACCATCGCGAAGCGGATCACCGCGCTGCCGATCAGCACCAGCACCGCGCTGGCGTTCATCAGCAGCAGGCCGGAGGCGGTCAGCTCCTCAGTGTGCTCGCCGGTGACTTCCAGAAACTTCAGCACAATCGCCAGCGGCAGACAGATGCCGATGATGATGATGCTGAGGACGTAGGGGAAGAACTCATGCGAGGTGTTGAAGAAGGGCTTGATCGCCTGCTGGTGGGCCGCATCGCCGGTGTAATGGCCGTAGAAGAAGAGCAGCAGGATGATCAGCTCGGCTATGATCAGCCAGATGTCAACCTTGGTGAAGAAGAGCTTGGTCTCCTTGGTTTTGGCGACCATGATCATCACCGCCGCGCCCGCGCTCATGCCGCTGGCCAAAAAGAGCATCGGCAGGATGGCCGAGTTCCACAAGGGACGGGCGACGAGGCTGCTGAGAAGCACGCCGGTGTAGATGGCCAGCAGAATGCCTGCGAGGAAGTTGGCTTTGGCCAGCTTGAGCAGGTGCGGCTGAAGTTTTTCCGTCAAGCCGAGCAGATCCGGGTTCTTGATCTTCGCCTTGATTGAGTCAGGCAGCGCGGCCAGCGCGTAGAGGATCATCAGCGGATAAATAGCCAGGACGATCCACGCGCCCCAGCTCATCGGCGAAACCGGCTTGAATGCCAAGTAAAACCAGAAGGCGTTGAAAGGCCGGGCCAAATCGAGGTTGAGAAAGAAGAGGCCGACAGCGAGGATGATCGGGGCTATGATCGGAATCTGCCACGAGCAGGAGCTGTCCACAGGCCCTTTCTTGGGCCGGATGTAGTTGATGGCGCTCATGCTCATCAGGCCGCCGGACATGCCGCCGAGAAAGAGGTAGATGGCCACGCGCCAGTCCCAGACGTGCATGACTGGATAGGTGACGGCGTTGGCGCCGGTGATGCTCAGTTCCATGATCGCTCCTCCTCCTCAGCTCTTCCGGGGAACTTGGTTGATGTAATAGACATGCGGCTGCGTGCCGACCTCCGGCTTCAGTGTCCGCCAGCTGTTGTCCCGGAGCAGCTGGCTGACCTCGCTGTTGGGATCGTCCAGATCGCCGAACATCCGCGACCTGCCGATGCAGGTGGCGACGCAGGCCGGCTCCTTGCCCTCCGCGAGCCGCTGCTGGCAGAAGGAGCATTTGTCCGCCCAGCCGTGGACAGGATCGATGTAGCGGACATCGTAGGGGCAGGCGGCGATGCAGGCCTTGCAGCCCACGCATTTTTTGCGGTCAATCTGCACCGTGCCGTCCTTCTGCTTGTGCGAGGCGCCGGTGGGGCAGATGCTGACGCAGGGCGGATGATCGCAGTGATTGCACAGCTCGGAACGCATCTCGCTCCGCAGCCGGGGGAACTCGCCCCGGACCATCTCCACCACGCGGGTGCGGTAATGCTCCGCCGGCACATCGTTCTCACGCTTGCAGGCCACCACGCAGGCCATGCAGGCGACGCAGCGCGACTGGTCAATGACCATGACATATCTGGGCATTCTCAGACCTCCTTGATGATCTTGACAAAGTTGACCCTCATGCCGGTGCCGCCGGTGATCGGATCCACTTTATATCTGGTTATCAAAAGCTGGTCGTCCACGCCGCTCCCGTGCGCCTTGCTCAAGCTGGGGGATTTGTGGCCGAAGCCGTGCACCATGTAAACGCAGTCGCGGCGGATGCGCTCGGTCACTTTGACCTGCACCGGCCCGCTCTTCACTTGGTCCTGATTCTCCAGCCGGACATACTGCCGGTCCTTCAGGCCGAGCCGCTCCGCCTCCTTCTTGTTCAGCCAGACCTGATTTTCCTTTTGCAGTTCCCACAGCCACGGACTGTTGATTGTCCGGCTGAAGGTGTGCACCGGGCTGCGGCCATAGATGAGGCGGTACATGCCCTCTCCCGGCTGCTCGGTCGGCTCGTACTTGGGCACCGGATCAAAATGGTAGTCGGCCAGATCAGTGCTGTACAGCTCTATTTTGCCGGAATAGGTTTTGAAGGACGGCTGATTGTCAGCTGTGATGTACGGCGCCGAGCTGCCGGGAATGCTGACATAGCCCTTGTCGGCCAGCTCCTCCCAGCTGATGCCCCAGGCGGCGGCCTGGCGCTTCATCCGCTCCTCCCAAGCCTTCATGTCGCTGCTGCCTTGACTCTTGACCGCGTAGTCCGCCAAGCCCATCTTTTTGCACAGCTCGCTGGCGATCCACCAGGCAGGCTTGGTGTCATACATCGGCTCGACCGCAGGCTGGCGGATGGCCACGCCGGACTCGCGGGTCTCAATTTTGAACAGGCCGTCATGCCGCTCCAAGTAGGTGCATTCCGGCAGGATGACATCAGCCAGCATCGTCGTTTCCGAGGGCATGATGTCGACCGCGACCATCAGGTCCAAATTGTCGATGGCCTTGCGGGTTATATCCGGCGCAGGCAAGGCTCTGAGCAGATCGGAGCCGCAGACAAACAGCGCCTTGACCGGATACGGCTCGCCGGTGATGATCGTCTCGCGCAGCACCTGCGTCAGCCCCTCGCCGCCGGCGAAGGGATAGTCGCCCTTGATCACCGGATCTTCCTCAGCGTCAGGATAGTCCGGCGCACTGTCGTTGAATTTGGCGAACTTGCCCTTGGGCGGCAGATAAAGGCCGCCGGGACGGCCCCACGTGCCGAGGAGGGCGTTGAGGATGGCCATCGCCCGCACCCGCTGCGAGTCGTTGCCGTACCAGGCCAGATGACGGCCCGGATGCACGACCACATTGGGGGCGTAGCGGCCCAGCTCCTGCGCCGCCGCGACAATGTCGGCCTCGTGCAGGTCGGTTTCCTTGGCGCACCACTCCGGGGTGTATTCCTTGACCGCCTCCTTGAGCTGCTCAAAGCCGGACGTGTATTGATCAACATAGGCTTTGTCGTACAGCTCCTCGCTGATGATGATGTTGATCCACGTCAGCAGCAGGGCTGTGTCCGTGCCCGGCTTGATAGGCAGCCAGAGCCAGGACTTGGAGGCGGCGGTGGAGAAGCGGGGGTCGACGCAGATGATCTTGCAGCCGTTGCCGACCGCCTCGGCGAACTCCTGCGTCTGGGAGTTGTGCATGTTCTCGCCCAGATGGGTGCCGATCAGCACCATCACCTTGCTGTTGCGCAGGTCAACCCGCTCGCAGCTGGTGGCGGGCTTGTGGCCGTAGGTCAGCTCCCAGACCGCGTCGCGGATGCCCTTGCACTGGGCGAACGAGGGGAAGGCGATGTTGCCGCTGCCTAGCGCGTTGAGCAGGTTGGTGAAATAGTCGCCCGGCGAGCCATGGGAGATCATGGACACTGAGTGCCCGCCATGCTCCGCGATAATCGCCTTCAGCTTTTTAGCCGTAAAGTCAAAAGCCTCGTCCCAGCTCACCTCCTTGTACTGGCCGTCGCCGCGCTTGCCGGTGCGGATCATCGGCCTTTTCAGGCGGTCCGGGTCATACAGCTGGCCGATGCCTCCCTGACCGCGCGCGCAGAGCTTGCCCATGCTCTGCGGATGGAGGGGGTTGCCCTCCAGCTTGACCACCACGTCCTTGCCGTCTTTGTCCTTCTCCACCTTGGCGATGGCTCCGCACTTCCAGAAGCACATCTCGCAGCTCGTCGGCACATAGCGGGCCGTGCCGCCCTCCGCCGCCGCGCGGGCGCGGGCCGAGAAAAGCGGCGTGTCGGCGACAGCCGCGCCTCCGGCGGATATGGCGGCGTATTTGAGAAAGTTTCTCCTCGAAAAAGCCATGATACCTCTCCTTGAATTTAAAAGGTTCCCCAACCGGCCTGCTGCGCCGGTGAATCGCATCGTTTCAGCATCTGTTCAAACAGCCAAGGGAATGCTTCTACACCAAATTGTGGCACCTGTCAACAGCGCAGGCGGACGCATCTGCGCATCGCGCTTGAACATGCTGTTTTCTCTCTTTTTTATTTTTTCTGCCACAGCGTGTCAGATTGTCCGGGAGAGAAAAAGCGGCTCAGAGCGCGGCAAAAATGCCAGCAGTCAACGCTGGCGGCGGTTTCGCGGACAGAGTGCATGGCCAGCGAGGGGATGCCGACATCAACGGTGTCCACGCCGATGCCTGCGGCGGTCAGCGGGCCGATGGTCGAGCCGCAGCCCATGTCGCTGCGGGAGACGAAATCCTGTGCCGGAACTCCGGCTTCAGCGCAGAGCTGGCGGAAACGGGCGGCGGAAGCGGCGGTGGTGGCGTAGCGCTGGTTGGCGTTGAACTTAATCACCGGCCCCTTGCCGAGCTGTGGCAGATGCAGCGCGTCATGCTTGGCCGCGAAATTGGGATGAACGGCGTGGGCGTTGTCGGCGGAGATGAAAAACGAGCCGCGCAGGGCCGCCTGCCGCGCTTCAGCCTCAGGCAGCAGCCGCTCCAGCACGTCGCGGAGAAACGGCCCCTGCGCTCCGGCGGCGGAGACGCTGCCCACCTCCTCGTGATCATTGAGGACAATCAGGCAGTTCAAGCTGCTGTCAGCACTGCGCAGGGCCTGCGCGGCGGCGAAGCAGGAGACGAGATTGTCCAAGTGCGGCCCGGTGATGAATTCGCTCTTCAAACCGGTCAACGCGGGCGGAGCGGGATCATAGAGGAACAGCTCGTGGTCAATGATTCCAGCAGGTTCAGCGTCAGGACAGCAGCGGCGCAGCTCCTCGCGCAGCAGCTCCTGAAAATCGGCGGCGGTCTCGGTAGCAAGGCCGATCAGCGGTGCCATGTCGGTCTGGGCGTTGATCTCCTGCTGCTTGTTGGCCTCGCGGTTGAGGTGGATGGCGAGGCTGGGGATGACCGCGACAGGCCGCTGGAAATCAAGCAGGGCCGAGCGGAGGCCGCCGTTTTTGTCCTGCCAAGCCACGCGCCCGGCCACGGACAGCTCGCGGTCAAACCAAGGCCGGAGCAGCGCGCCGCCGTAAATTTCCACAGCCAGCTGGAGGCAGCCCTGCTCCCGCCGCAGCGGCTTCGGCTTCAGTTTGAGGCCGGGGCTGTCGGTGTGCGCGCCGATCATGCGGAAAGCACCGCCGCCGCTCCACGTGAAGCCGATCAGGCTGGACTCGTTGCGGAGGACAAAGTATTTGCCCGCAGGCAGACGGCCCCAAGCCGCCTGCTCGTCCAGCCGGACAAAGCCCTGCTCGGCCAGCAAAGCGGCGGCGGCGGCGGCGGCATGAAAAGCAGTGGGCGAGGAGCGGAGAAAGCTGGTCAGTTCGGCGGCGCAGGCGGCGTGAGCAGTCATAAGTTCTTTTGTGAGCAGAAGAATGTCCCGGCAGCGCGTCCGGGAAGCGGGCTGCGGCCTGAGCGGCGGCAGCGGGACAGGGCGGATTGTACTCCGAGGCGGCAGGTATGGCAAGCACGGCGGCAGCCAGAATGTTTTCCGGCATTTGCGCGGCAGATCGAGCTGTTGCCGGGCAACATGCTGTTTTTATTTTGAATAGAATTTTTATTTAGACTTTGCAATGCGTTGCGTGTATAATAATAAAAGCAAGCAAAAAAGATAAACCGCAATAAAAGGAGAACGTGATGAAAACACAGCGGAAATTAACGGCAGGATTGATCGGAGCAGCGGCATGTGTCGCCTTGACGGCGACAAACGGAGCGGCGCAGCTGCTGACGCATTGCAGCTCAGGAACTGTGGTCGGCGCAGGGGCGGGATTCTCGTATCCTTATTCTGCTGTTCCGAGGCTGGATCCCACTATTGTGACATCCCATCGGACGGTGTATCTGACCTGCGATGCAGGCGCACTGACTCTCCACAGCAAGGACACTTCTGATTCTGCAACTCAATGGGACGGGGCGGCACGAGCGTTTGTGGTGCCGCCGACTCCTGATAAAGACGGCATCTACGCCGCCGCCCTGACCGCTTTGGTGGATGGCAAAAAAGTTGAGTATTATCTCAGCTCTGCAGCGGAAAGCGAACGGGTGAATGCCAGAACATACCGGCGTTCGTTCATTCGTGCGCTGCACCTGAAAGAATGAGCCGTCGTCAGCCGCAGGCCGACATTCGTATTCGGTGTTCCGCATGTCCTGCCGCCTGATCAGCCAGGCGGACATGCGGAGCAGGTTTCCTTCCGCGCCTCCAGAGAAGTCTGCTCATCAAATAACTTCATTGTTTTTCCGCCTGTTGCCGCACGCAAAATTATTGCGCACTTTCGTTTGCAGCAGTATAGTTAGAAGAGGATGCAATGCCTGATGATGCGGATCTGCTGAGAATGTAGAAATTTTCTATAAAAATCAGCATGATGCCTGCTGTCAGCAGACAGAAGCGCACATAAACAAAGCAGGGAGGATACTGAAATGAAAGCAAAGAAAGTTGTCACAGGAATCGCCGCCGCGCTGTCTCTTTTCGCCTTGACGGCAACCGGGGCTTTAGCCTTCGACACATGCGAATCCGGGAATGTGACTGCGACAGGAGCTGGCTTCGCATATGTGAACGGCAAAATTGTTTATAATTTGCGCAGTGTCACCCTGACTTGCGATGCTTATCCTGTTGGCACCGCATGGACAGCAGGTGAAAGAACCTTTGTCGTTCCGGCCACGCCTGACAAGGACGGTGTTTACGCCGCCGCTTTGACAGCCTTGGCAGATGGCAGAAAGGTTAAAGTCGTGCTGCAAACGGCAGAGGAGCCTGTTCCGGGCACAAATAAAGGTTGGATCAGACTGCTGCACGTGCTGGGGGGCAGCCTATAATTCCGAGATAATATCTCGCGCCGCCCGGCGCGAGATGTTTGCATATGACCCGCTTAATGCTTGAACGCCCGGCAGCCGGTGAACATCATCGCCGCCTGCGGGCGGGACTCGTTGCAGGCTTCAATCGAAGCGTAATCCCGCATGGAGCCGCCTGCCTGCAAGATGGCGGTGATTCCCTCGCGGATGCCCACATCTGCCGCATCGCGGAAAGGGAAAAAGGCATCTGAGATCATCACGGAACCGGGCAGTCCTGCCCGGTCCGCTTTCACCTTCGCGTCAATTTCCGCTTTTTCCGCTGCATCCCGCTTGCCCTGCTCGACTTCAAGAGCCAAATCCGCGTAGGGAATTCCGAATTTGTCAAAGCAGCAGATGTCCGCATATTTGATGTAGGCTTTTTGAACAGCGATTTCCGCCACCCCGACCCGATCCTGCTCGCCAGTGCCGATGCCCACTGTGCAGCCGTCCTTGACGTAGATGACAGAATTCGAGGTTACGCCATGCTCCACGGCCCAGCCGAAAATCATGTCGTCGATTTCACGCTGATCCGGCTGCCGCTCGCAGCGGTATTCTTTGCCTTTCCACGTCGCTACTGCCGGTTTCAAATCAACGGCAGAACGGATCGCATTCACCGCCGACTGCTGAACGATAATGCCGCCGTCAATCAGCGATTTGAAATCAATAAAGCGGCAGTTCTCAAACTCCGCCAGCCGCTTGATGCCGTCAATGCGGATGATGCGCAGATTCTTGGCCTTGGCTAAGATGTCCAGCGTGCCCTCTTCAAAGTCCGGGGCGCAGACCACCTCCAGATAATTCTGGCTCATCAGCTCGGCGGTCGCCTTGTCAATCGCCCGGCTCGTAACCACCGCCCCGCCGAACGCGGCGATGCGGTCAGCCCGGTTGGCGCGGTTGTAGGCATCGGCCAAAGTTGCGCCAATCGCCGCGCCGCAAGGGTTGTTGTGCTTGAGGATCACCGCCGCAGGCTTGTCCATCAAATATTTGATGATGTTCAAGCCGTTGTCAACGTCGGTCAGGTTGATCTTGCCCGGATGCTTGCCCACTTGCAGCATGTCCTCCACCCGGATGCCGCTGACCAGACCCTTGCCCGGCTCAATGTATGTGCAGCCGCCGAGCACAAGGTTGCCGTTGACCAATTCATACAAGGCCGCCTCCTGATCCGGATTCTCGCCGTAGCGCAGGCCGCGCTCGTCCACTGTGCCGTCCTCCTGCGGAATGGCCCAAGTCCGCTTGCGATAGACCAAGGTCTGCCCGCCAAAGGAAATGGTCATCTCCATCGGGAAGGAGTCGCCGAGGATGGTGGTGTACATTTTTTTCAAGTCGCTCATAAAACTGCTCCGGTTTGTTGAATTGCCGTCGAAAAAAGCTGCTGGAAGGTTTCAGAATATACCCTGCCCGGCCTTTCTTGCCAACCCGGAAAAAAGCTGCTGCCTCTCAGCTCATCGCCACGTCTAAAATCATCATCAGGCAGAAGCCGGTCATGGTCGCCATGGTCGCCAAGTCTATGTTTTCATATCGCTGCTGCGATTCCGGGATCAGCTCCTCCACCACCACGAAAATCATCGCTCCGGCGGCGAAGCAGAGTGCGAAGGGCAGCAGGCTTTGAATTTGCATGACCAGCAGCGTCCCGGCAAGGGCGGAGAGCAGCTCGACCACGCCGGAGAGCTGGCCGAGAAAGAAGCTCCAGCCTTTGGACAGCCCCTCGCGGCGCAGAGGCAGGGCCACCGCCGCGCCTTCGGGGATGTTCTGAATGCCGATGCCCAGAGCCAAGGCCGCCGCGCCGCCCAAGGTGGCGGCGTTCAGCTCCGAGGCTCCGGCACTGAACGCAACGCCGAGCGCCAGCCCTTCCGGGATGTTGTGCAGGGTGATGGCCAGCACCAGCAAGGTGCTGCGCTGGAGCGAGGTGCGCACGCCCTCCTGCTTGTCCATGCTCAGGCCGGGGTGCAGATGCGGCAGGAACTTGTCCATCAGCCGCATGAAGATGCCGCCGCCCATGAAGCCCGCCGCAGCGGTCAGCCAGGCGGTCTGGCCGAGCTGCTCCGCCATTTCAATGCCCGGCCCCAGCAGCGACCAGAAGCTGGCCGCGATCATCACCCCGGCGGCAAAGCCGAGCATCGCGTCCATCAATCTGCTGTTGACGCTTTTGGTGAGGAAAACCAAGGCCGCCCCGGCGGCGGTGAGGCCCCAGGTGAAAAGGGCGGCGAAAAGGGCTTGGCTGACCGGCCCGTTCTGAATGAAAAAATTCATAATTCCTGCTGCCGCAGTTTGAAAAAAAGAACGCCGGTTCTGAAAGAACCGGCGGAAAGCAAGCGCAGACTTCAGTCACAGGCTCATTTGGAATCAAATGTGCTGTCTTCCGTGACCTTCTCCATGATTTCGCTCACCTCGTAGTAGGTTTTGCCGAACACGCTGGCTGATGCGCTGTAATTGTAGCTGATCTTCAGTTTGAAACGCTCAGGCCGCTCCATTTTGAACTGCGTCGGCAGCCCCAGCAGCTCCAGCTCCTTGGTCAAATCCCTCTTGATCAGCTCCTCGTTGTCGTACTTCTTAATTTTGTTAGCCTGCTCCTGAAGCACGTAGCCGGTCTTCTTCTTCTGAAGCGTGATCATGCCAATCTGCCATGACGGCACCCCGATGACGGCCAGAATCAGAACTATCACGATATTGCGAACCATGTCTGCATCCTCCTGCGGTTGAAACTGCTTAAAACAGTACTCTGCCTTTTTCCATTATAGTGTCGCCTGATATCTTTGCAAAAGAAAAACCGGCCTGCGCCACGGCGGGCCGGTTCGGGTTCACGCTTGACAACGCCGCGCCAGGGCTGTAGATGAGAGCAGGGGCAGCAGAATCAGGTATATCAACCGCCGTGTGCTGGAGTACCGCCGCCATGCTGAACATAGCTGACAAACTGAAGCCGGGCGTGAGCCGTTCCATTCATTTTTTTGCCGCGCCGCTGATCTGGACAGCGGTCGGCATCCTGCTGATGGAGCGCGGGCTGGGCTGGATGGGGCTGCATCTGACCTTGCGTCTGCTGCTCATCGCCCTGCTGATCGGCACGGCCAAATCCCTGACCGTGCTGGACAAGACCGCCAAGAAGACCCTGAGCCGGATCACTGGCTTCAGCGACAACACCTGCCTTGGCGCAGTTTATCCGTGGAAAACTTGGCTCCTCGTCCTTTTCATGATGGCCTGCGGCATCCTTCTGCGCCTCCTGTTCCAGCCCGGCCCGCTCCTCGGCGCGGTCTATTTCGCCATCGGCTGGGCCTTGCTGCTTTCCAGCCGCCACGGCTGGGCGCAGTGGCTGCGCTGGCTGCGCCGCCGCTGATTTTTCCGCATCACAACGCAGTTTGCACTTGCAGGGTGTATTTCCCTGTGCTGCCTCCGCAAACCTCGATGGTGTAGGCGTTGGCCGCAAGCGAGGACAGGGAAAGAGCGGCCCGGTCGGCGGTGTTGCCGGAACTGCTGGTGATCAATGTGTTGGCGGCGTTGTAGAGCTTGACTGAAGGCCAAGTGCCGCTGCCTGTGGCGGTCACTTGCAGATGCAATCCGCTCTGCGTCAGCTGGATGGGATATTCATTGCAGACTCCAGTCTTGAGGAATTTTGCCTGCGTCTTTACATTCGACTTTTCACCGAATTGCAGCGAGAAGTAAGCCGGAGAATCGCTGCCGGGCGAGCATGGCTCGCAGATGACAATCGCAGGCTCGCCCTCTGCCTGCTCCTCTTTGACACAGACAGGTGTGACTGTCGGAAAATAACAGCTGCTGCTGTATGTATCACGTATTCTGCCAAGCAGGCCCCGGCTGGACATTGATCCCCATGCCTTGACTGTGTTGGTCAGCTTTCCGGTCAAATCTTTTTCAGCCAGCATCTGTGCCAAAATGGCATCATAAAAATCAGACCAACGGCTTTTGAACCCGCCAGCCGGAGAAAAATAATACATTCCCTTGTAGACATACTTCAGGGCCTGTTTTTTGAGCACTTGACTGAGATCATAAAGATATCCTCCATATATTTCTCCAGTGTAATGTTCTTCAGGCAGATGATGAACTATAATTTTATAGCCGTTTTCATCTATATAGTACGCTCCATACGTCGGAGTGTTGACATCTGCCGGATACATCCTGTCATTGTCAAGGTTCCGCAGATAGCCTTCATCGGTGTACGCAAAGGCCACATCGCCAATTTTTGGATCTTTGGTGTACAGATAGGCGAACCAGTCGGCATTGCCTTCGCCCATCGCCCGGCCATATCCGTTCACCGGATCGCCGAACTGCCTGCCGAAATAGCTCCATTCCATCAAAGCATGGGTAAATTCGTGCATGACCACGTCATCGTCAAGAGCCAAATCTTCTGAGCCGTAACCGCAGGATTCTTCATTGCCGAAAACAAATCCAGGAGGATAATTTTCCTGCAATTCTGGAGCGTAATATGCATTGCACATGCCTGCGGCATTAACTCCGGCAGGAATGGAAAGAGTATGAAAATAGTCTATCTTTTTAGGGCCATATTTATTGACCACATTTGCCTTCCACCATCTCCACGATTTATCCATCCGGTAATAGAGACCAACCGCGTCAAACCAAGGTTTTTCTCTTCCGTAAGGGTTGTAGAGAAATTTTAAATTCGGCGCGTAAGGATCATCTCCGTCGCCGTCTGACTCAACATCATAAACATCAGCATGAAGCCCCCAGAGACACCCAGTGAGGTAATATTCCCGTTCGGTGAACAGGCTCCTCAACGGCACCTTGGTCAGCTTGTTGCGCAGCCAATCTTTGTTGTTTTTATAAACCCTGCCGACACCATTGCGCAGTGATATGATTTCATTGGCCTTGTAAAGTGTTTTTCCGTTTTCCGCGTCTAAATAATAAACCCAGAAACCGAGAGGCTCCCACGTGGACACCTTCACCTTCCACGTGAAATACTGCCTGTCTTTGAAGGTTTCAATGACTTCCTCTGTTTTAGCTTTGCCGAGCCGGGTGCTGCCGCTGAGACTGGCCCGGAGGTCGCTCATGACTGTGCTGACTGCTTCCTCCTCGGCGACAGCGCGGCTGTTTATCGGCGCAACATTGACCGCATAGCTGTTCTGGGCCATAGTCACTTGGCCTTTTTTATTGGAATGCACCAGCACCAGCGCGCCGCTGACAGGAACGCCGTCATAGGTCTGCTGAAAGCGCACATGATTTTTGTCCGGGGTTTCATCCACCCGCAAAGTTTTCATGTCGGCCAAGTCGCCGCGCAAACCCAGCACTGCTTGGCTGTCGCGGAGGAAGCTCTTGGCCGCTGTTTCTGGATTGCTGCCGTAGCTTTTGGAACGTCCGCTGTGCAGCAGCCGCACCTGACCACTGCGCTGGTCAACGCTCGCTTTCCAGCTTGCGCCCTGCTCGGCATTGAATGCGGCCAGCCTGCTGACAGCGGCGGCGGCCTTGGCCGCGTTCCTCTGACGCAGCCCAGACGGCTCATTTTTTGCTGGCTCCGCATAGCTTTCAATAAAATCAACCCCTTCATTCTCCTGTGCCGAGGCGGCTCCGAGGAGACAGGCAACAAGCAGCGGGGACAGCAGGGCTGTAGTTCTTTTCATTTCGCACCTCTTCTGTTTGCTCTTTTTCATATCCCGGCAGATGCAGGGGCTGCCGGAGCTGACTCAGCTTTATCTCGTTCCAGTCAAAATGTCAAGATGATCTTGCGGTATATTTTTTCTTTTAGTGTTGACAGGTCATATCAGATGATCCATGCGCTGAATAATTCATCCGCCAGCGGCGCAGTGTTTCTCAGCAGCAGCTCTTTGCCGTTCTGATCAATCCGCACATTGCCGGGCAGGGGAACGCCGTTAGTTTTCCGGCTGTAGCGGACGATCAGTCCGGCGGCAAGGACGGCGGCCTCCTCGCTGCCGACGGCGGCAGCGGCCCGGCGCAGCAGGCCCAGCGGCCCGAAATGCTCCGGCATCTGCACGAGCCAGTCTTCCGGCCCGCGCAGTTTTTCCAGCCGCTCGTTCTCCTGTTCGTTGCGGCCCAGCACGAGCCAGTGGCCGCCCGGCAGACGGAACTGCCGCCCCAGCAGGAGGAGGCGGATGTCCTCCGCACAGATCTCCTCGCTTTTGGCGGCGAAGAGTCCGTCATAAAAACGCTCAATCCGGGCCGAAAGAATGGGGTCAGTGAGCACGCAGCCGCCTGCCGGGGCCGGAAAATCGCTGATGCCCAGCTCTTTGGCCAGCGCGAGCTGCCCTTTGCGTCCGCGTCCGGCCAAGCCGTGCAGCCGCTCGCGGTCAATCAGGCCCTGCCGCTCCGGCAAAGTCGGCGGCAGCAGCTTGGCTGAGAGCGGCCGGAGGAGAATGTCTTGGCAGCCCGCCTTTTTTTCGATCAGATTGAGGGTGTCCATCTGCTGCGACATGGGCCGCTGGCCGCGCACCTCGCCGGTGAAAAGAAAAGCCGCGCCGCGCTCGGCCATCAGCTCGCGGGCACGGCGCAGCATCAGAATTTTGCAGTCAATGCAGGGGTTGAAATTCTTGCCGAAGCCGTGCGCAGGGCGGCGCAGCAGCTCGATGTAGCCTGCGCTCAGGTCGATCAGCTCGGCCTCGATACCGTATTTTTCCTGCATCCGCCGCCGGAACTCTTCCGGCTCCGCCAGCAGCTCATGGCCGAAGAAAGGGGTGACGAATTTCAGGGCCTGCACCCTGATGCCCTGCGCGGCCACGGTCCGGCAGGCGAGAATGGAGTCCAGCCCGCCGGAAAAAAGGCCAAGCGCGGTGACATGCTTCATGGATTCTTGGAAAGGCAATTATTCGATTGTCAGCGGCTGCTCCGCTCATTAAGATGGTTGCAGGCATACTATGCGCTTTTTCCTCGCGCTTCAAGCACCACAGGCGGCCCGCTCATGGACTTCATCCAGCTTCTCGGCTATCTCGCGGCCTTCCTCATGTTCTCGACCTTCTACATGAAGAACATGATTCCGCTGCGGATTGTCGGCATCGCCAGCAACATCACCTTCATCGCCTACACCTTCAACGCCCAGGTCTGGCCGATTTTCGTCCTGCACACCGCGCTGCTGCCGATGAACTGCCTGCGGCTGGCGCAGATGCTCAAGCTGATCAAGCAGGTGCGCTTAGCCTCGGAAGGCGACATGTCCTTTGAGTTCATGATCCCGCACATGACCAAGGAAAATTTCCAAGAAGGGGACGTGGTCTTCCGCAAAGGCGACCGGGCGGAGAAGATTTATCTGCTTCAATCCGGGCATCTGCGGGTTGACGAATGGGATGCGGCGATCAAGCCGGGCGAGCTGTTCGGCGAGATGGGAGTTTTCGCCAGCGATCAGCTGCGCAGCGCCACCCTGCGCTGCAAAACTGACGTGGAGCTGCTCTCAATGACCGACAAACAGATCCGGCAGCTCTATTATCAGAACCCGGATTTCGGCTTCTATCTCATTCAGCTGCTGCTCAAGCGCTTTTCTCAGAACGAGGTGCACGGGCTGAACGCTGCGGCGGAGCCTGCCTGCGCCGCCTCTGACGGCGGAAACGGCAGCCCGCGCCGCTGAAGAGCAGGCCGCAGGCCAGAAGAAACCACTTTGCCAGCGGCACGTCAACGCGGAGCAGGGCAATGCCTGCCAGCAGCAGGCCGCTGCCGATCAGCAGCCAGTCGGTGATCACTGCGGCAGCATGGCTGGCGATTTGCCAACACTGACGCAGCCGCCCGCTCAGGCGAGGTTTGTTGCAATGGCTCATGCCGCAATGATGACAGATGACGGGCGAAACAGCGGTTCTGCGAGTGCTGCTGACCGCTCAGTTTCCTCAGCCTGCTGCCGAAACGCGCCTCCAAATCGGACTGGCTTTGCATCAGCAGCCGCCTGTGTCATGCAGCCTGCCAAAACGGCGACATCGCCCTCAGCCCCGCAATAATCTCCGGCATCTTGGCCAGCACGAAGTCCACTTCCTCCTCAGTATTGTAAATAGAGAGACTGAAGCGGATTGAGCCATGCGCGGCAGTGAAGGGCACGCCCATGGCCCGGAGCACATGCGACGGCTCTAGCGAACCAGAGGTGCAGGCCGAGCCGGACGAGGCGCAGATATTGTGCCGGTTCATGTGGAGGAGGATGGCCTCGCCCTCCACGTACTCAAAGCTGATGTTGCTGGTGTTGGGCAGGCGCAGCTCGGCGTGGCCGTTGAGGATGGCTTTGGGCACGGCGGCGAGCAGGCCCTGCTCCAGCTTGTCCCGCAGAGCGCGCACCCGCGTGTTCTCCTCAGCCATCATCTTGCCTGCCAGCTCACAGGCTTTGCCAAGACCAACAATGGAGGCCACGTTCTCGGTGCCGCCACGCCGTCCTTTCTCCTGATGCCCGCCGTGCAGGAAGGTGACGAAGGGAGTCTTCTTGCGGACATAGAGCACGCCAACCCCCTTGGGTGCGTGCAGCTTATGGCCGGAGAGCGAGAGGAAATCTATCTGGTTTTGCTTCATGTTGATCGGCACCTTGCCCACGGCCTGCACTGCGTCGCTGTGAAAGAGAATGCCGCGTTCCTTGGCCAGCGCAGCCATCTCCTCCACTGGGAAGAGCACACCAGTCTCGTTGTTCGCCCACATCGCCGAGACCACGGCGGTGTCATCGGCCAAAGCCTCGCGGTAATCGTCGAGACTGAGGGTGCCGTCCGCGCCCACGCCGAGCTTCGTGATGCGGTGCGTGTGGCCGGTGAGCTTGTCCAAATTCTCGCAGAGATTTTTCACCGCCGGATGCTCGACCTTTGTGGTGACCACGTGCCGCTTCTCCGGGAAAGTCTGCAAGGCCGAGAGGATGGCCGTGGAGTCGCTCTCCGTGCCGCAGCTCGTGAAGATGATCTCGCTTGGCTCTGCGCCGAGCAGCTCTGCCACTTGCGCGCGGGCTGTCTCCACTGCCCGTCCGACCTGACCGCCAAAGGTGTGCATGGAGGAAGGATTGCCGTAATACTCTGTCAGATAAGGCTGCATCGCCTCCAGCACTTCCGGGGCAATCCGGGTGGTGGCGTTGTTGTCCATGTAAACTACCTTGCCCTTGCAGTCCATTATCGTGCCTCCTCGACAATCAGGGTTTCAGCCACTTGCTCACGCAGCTTCTTCTCCACATATTCCTTGAGCGTGGTCAGCGAGGACTGACAGCGCGAGCAGGCCCCGCGCAGGGAGACGGTGACAATGTCGCCGTCCACATCAATCAGCTCGATGCCGCCGCCGTCCTTCTTCAAGGTCGGCAGTATCTCCCGTTCAATCACGTCTTCAATCTTCTTGATCTTCTGGAGCGTGGTCAGCCGCTGCTCCTTGGGCTGGGCTGATTTTGCCGTCGCCAGCTCCTGCACAGTCTGCTGAAGAAGTTCCCGCAGCTTGTCCTCGCAGCGTCCGCAGCCGCCGCCTGCTTTGGTGAAGTTGGTGATGTCCTCCACTGAGCGCAGGCTGGATTCACGGATGGCGCGGATGATTTCCAAATCCGTCACGCCAAAGCACTCGCAGACCACGTTGCCCTGCGCCATCGGCAGGATCACGCCGCGATAGTCGGCAATCGCCGCCTCCAGTGCCTCGCGGCCCATGACCGAGCAGTGCATCTTCTCTTTCGGCAGGCCGCCGAGCGCGTCAGCAATCTGCTGATTGGTCAGCTTGGCCGCTTCGTCAATGTGCATCCCCTTGATGATCTCAGTCAGCACAGAAGAAGAGGCGATGGCCGAAGCGCAGCCGAAGGTCTTGAATTTCGCGTCGGTAATGATGCCCTTGTCATCCACCTGAATAGTCAGCTTGAGCGCGTCGCCGCAGGCCAGCGAGCCGACCTCGCCGGTGCCGCTGGGCTTGTCTAACTCACCGACATTCTTTGGGCTGATGAAATGCTCCTGCACCTTGTCCGTATAATCCCACATGATTGCTGTCCGTATTCGTCTCTGTTTCGTTCCGCACGCCTGCGAGGGGCGCGATATGAACCCGCGTTATGCAAAAAGAACGACCGTAGTTTTCAAAAAAGAACGAGCGTAGTTTAGTCCATTGTACGGCAATACTTTTACCTGAACTACGGTAGTACTTTTACCTCAACTACGGCAGTACTTTTACCTGAAGTGCGAGCGCAGTTTGATCCGCTGCACGCTCGCGTTGCGCAGTCCGCCTTCTGTGGCAAGAGTACCCCAAAACAGCGGCGCCTGCACGGGTTAAGGTTGACAGCCGGGCAATTTTTTAGCATAGTCCTTACTGAGGAGTAAAAACCGTCCGGCAGCTCGCCGGACGAACGAATTCTACTTGCAAATCGCGGCTTCAGGGAGACTGAGAATATGGGACAGGCGCATGACGAGAAATTGATCCTTTGGTTTGATGAAATCGGCATTGAGGACGTGCCGCTGGTCGGCGGCAAAAACGCCTCGCTTGGCGAGATGTATCAGCATCTTACCGGCAAGGGCGTGGCTGTCCCGCATGGTTTCGCCATCACCGCTTACGCCTACCGCTACCTGCTGAAAGAGGCGGGCATTGAGGCGGAAATCCGCCAGGTGCTCTCCGACTTGGACACCGAGGACATGGCCAACTTGGCCGAGCGCGGGGCCAAGTGCCGCGACATCATCCGCAACGCTCCCTTCCCGCCCCTGCTGCGCGACGAGATCATCGCCGCCTACAAGAAGATGGAGGAAGAATACGGCCCGAACGTGGATGTGGCCGTGCGCTCCTCCGCCACGGCGGAAGACCTGCCTGATGCCTCGTTCGCGGGTCAGCAGGAGACGTATCTGAACATCCACGGCTACGAGAACATCATTCAGAACTGCCGCAAGTGCTTCGCCTCGCTCTTCACCAACCGGGCGATTTCCTATCGGCAGCATCAGGGCTTCGGTCAGTTTGATGTCTATCTCTCCATCACCGTGCAGAAGATGGTGCGCTCTGACTCCGCTTGCTCCGGTGTGCTGTTCTCGATTGACACTGAGTCCGGCTTCAAGGACGCGGTCTTCATCACCGGCGCGTGGGGTCTTGGCGAGAACGTCGTGCAGGGCGCAGTCAACCCGGACGAGTATTATGTCTTCAAGCCGACCCTGAAGCAGGGCAAGCGGCCTATCGTCGGGAAGAAAGTCGGGTCGAAAGCGATCAAGATGATCTACGACAACGACCCTTCTACGCCAGAGCCGGTGCGCAACATTGACACCACCCCAGCCGAGCGCAATGCGTATGTCATTAACGATGATGAAATCCTTCAGCTCGCCAGCTGGGCCTGCATCATCGAGGATCATTACAAGAAGGGCATGGACATTGAGTGGGCCAAGGACGGCGACGGTGTGAAGGTCGGCACTGGCAAGCTCTTCATCGTTCAGGCGCGCCCTGAGACCGTGCATTCGCAGGCCAACAAAGGCGTGATGGAGACCTACAAGCTGCTGGAGAAAGGCAACGTCATTGCCAAGGGCTTGGCTGTCGGCAGCAAGATTGGTCAGGGCATTGCCCATTGCATTGCGGATGCCAAAGACATCGGCACCTTCCGCAAAGGTGAAGTGCTGGTCACGGACATGACCGATCCTGACTGGGAGCCGATCATGAAGATTGCTTCGGCGATCATCACCAACCGGGGCGGTCGTACTTGTCATGCCGCGATTATCTCCCGCGAGCTGGGCATTCCCTGCGTCATCGGCACTGGCGACGGCTCCGAGCGGATCAAGACCGGCCAGGCAATCACCGCCTCTTGCGCTGAAGGCGAGACCGGCAATGTCTATGAAGGCCTGCTCAAGTTTGAAGTGCAGAAGACCGATCTTGGCAGCCTGCCCGCAACCAAGACCAAGATCATGATGAACTTGGCTATCCCGGAGAAAGCCTTCACCGAGTGCCAGATTCCCAATGACGGCGTTGGCTTGGCCCGCGAGGAGTTCATCATCAACTCGCACATCGGCCTGCATCCCTTGGCGTTGTACAACTACGAGGAGCTGAAGAAGTCCAGCGACCCGGAGAAGCAGGAAATTGTCCGCCAGATTGATGCCAAGACTGGTGCTTATACTGATAAGCGGCAGTTCTTCATCGACAAGGTGGCTGAGGGCGTGGGCCGCATCGCGGCTGGCTTCTATCCTAAAGACGTGATCGTCCGCCTCTCCGACTTCAAGAGCAACGAGTACGCCAACTTGGTCGGCGGGCATCTCTATGAGCCGAACGAAGAGAACCCGATGATCGGCTGGCGCGGCGCGTCCCGCTACTACGATCCGAAGTACCGCCCGGCCTTTGAGCTGGAGTGCCAAGGTCTGCTCAAGGCGCGCAATGACATGGGCCTGACCAATATCAAGCTGATGGTGCCCTTCTGCCGCACGCCGGAGGAAGGCAAGAAGGTCATTCAGGTGATGCGCGAGTGCGGCTTGGTGCAGGGAGAAAACGGCCTTGAACTGTACGTGATGTGCGAAATTCCGAGCAATGTCATCTGCGCTGATGCCTTTGCTGACATCTTCGACGGCTTCTCCATCGGCTCTAATGACCTGACTCAGCTGACGTATGGCCTTGACCGTGATTCTGGTATTCTTACTGGCATTGCTGACGAGCGGCATGAGGCGGTGAAGGAGATGATCCGCATGGTGATCAAGACTGCCAAACGGCGCGGGCGCAAGATCGGTATCTGCGGCCAAGGGCCGTCAGACTTCCCGGACTTCGCCACCTTCCTTGTCGAGCTGGGCATTGACTCCATGTCGCTGATCCCGGACACTGCCATCAAGACCCGGATGGCTGTGCATGAGAAGGAGAAGGAGCTGGGGATTGCGCCGAAGTAAGGGGTGGTTGTAGCGAAGGGATGAGAAAGGGCGGGCCGCTATTGCAGGTTCCGCCCTTTTTTCTAGCGCAGACAGCTGCGGGCAGCTCTTCTGCCGCCTTGCCTTGAATAGGAGAATGCCTTCCACCCTATAAGGGTGGTAATTCCTATTTTTATCTAAATTAAAACGAAAAATGGATTGGATAACAGTAGCAATGGAAGAATACAAAACTCTTCGAGAAGCAAGTTTGTCTTCTATGAAGATGCAGCAATCTATACTTACTTTTGGCACCGCAACGATAGGGATAATTTTATCGGCAGGATTCAATGTTTGGGAGAAAAGATTTTTACCAGAAATTATTTTTATGGCTCTTCTTCCAGCTGTGTCATACCTTATAGTTTTAAGTTATATTGGTGAAACTGGAAGAATGTTTAGGGCTGGAAGATTCATTGCGTTGATAGAAAATAAAATCAATAGTAGATTTTTAGAAAAAGAGAAAGCGTTATCTTGGGAGAGCTGGCTATTAACCACGCAGAACGATGGAAAAACTCCCCACCATAAACTATGGTTTCATCACATATCAATATTCATATTTTTCATTTTAGTATCGTTTATCTCTATGATTATCGGCAATATCAAGTTATATAGCGTTACCCCTTTGACGCTTCTGTTTTTTATCGATATGTTTGAAATTGGAGTGCTGTTAAAAATAATAGAGATATTTATATCTCTGTCAAAATTAAACTTGCAGGCGCGGCCTAATCTACTGTAATTATCCAGAATTCCATATTAACACGCCGCCCTTTACGAAATGGACAGTGACGTTTGGGCCATGCGCAAGGCCCGGTTCCTTCGTGAACGATGCGCTGATGAGCTTGATTTTGAACATTTGGCGGATGAACTTGAGAGCATGGGCGCGCGGGAAAAACGGGGAGCTGCAAAGCAGACTGGAAGTGTTGATCGCGCACGGATGATAAAAATTGTCTGGCCAAATAGTCGCATAGAATTTAATCTGTTAGCTGGAAAAAGCTAAGATATGGAAGCAAACCTTGCGAAATCAATCACTATCAACAGCAGCTATGCTGAACTTCTACCTTCATTCAACGACGATCTCCAGTCAGCAGTTGATGCCGCGCTGCAACGTTACCTGATTGATGAAATTGCTGCCAAGATTGCTGGCCTGAAGAAGAAAGAAAAGCTGTTTTGGCTGGGTACTTGTCAGCCATCTGCTGCGCCTGTCGGAGACGATATCCAAAAAGATCACGATTGCGTCTTAATTCCATATAGATGGCTGACAGGTGCCAAGGCTGTGGCGGATGGTTTAAATCCTGCTTGCTTCAAAGCGTAAATCTGGTTACGCTCTGCTTCAGTGAGTTGTATGTAATTTTTTATCCGTGCTCCTCTTGCTTGGTCGTGCAAATTGAGCTATGAATACCATCACAATTCACTCTTTTTTCAACCCAACAAAAGTTGCACTTACAATTTGAATCCACGATCACAATTCATGAATTTATTCTGCAACTTTTGGATATCATGCTGAAAACAATCTGCCGCCCATTGACCGCTTTCCTGCTTGCCGCCGTCTGTCTTGGCGGCTGCTCCTCCTTGCGGACTGATGCCGCCAAATCGCTGGGCGAGGCGGGCCAGCAGGCTGCGGAGGCCATTGCCGCCACAGTTCTGCTCTCCGATGCCGCCTGTCAGCAGGCCCTGGACGTGGACACCTTAATTTTTCACTACGATTACGGCGGAATGGAGGCCCCGCCCGCTTTGGCGGAGCAGCGCGCCCAGCTGACTGAGGACTATGTGCAGATTCACAATGAGCTGCGGGCGCGGCGGAAAGTCTTCGCTGAACTGGCCGCAGCCTACCAAGTTTTCTTCGACTTGGCGGACAATCAGGCCGCTGTCGAAACAGCGGAGGCTATTGAGAAGTTGAGCGACGCGGTGAGCAAATACGCCGAAGCCACCGGCGGCAGACCGATTTTTTCCGGCTCGACGCAGCGGAATTTAGGCGCGCTCGGCTGGCTGGCAACGGCGGAAATGAAAAAGAAGCGGCTCAAAGAGGCCAGCGGGCTGCTTCGGTCGCGTCTGACCGCCTTTGCCAAAATGCTGCGCAATCCGGCGGTGCAGGAGCAGCTGCTGGGATTTCAGGAGCATCTTGCCGGCATTAAAGGAGAAGGGGTCATGCTGCTCTGGGAGGCGGGCGCTTTTGATCCCAGCCCGCTGCTCGACGAGCTGGGTGCTGATCTCGGCCTGCGCGCCTCGGTGGAGGCGGACACTTTGGCTCAGAAGGATAAAAAATTCAGCAGCGGGCTGGGGGCGGTGGTCGCTTCCCGGCTGCGCCGCAAAATCAACTTGATCAAAGAAGGATACGAGGCCAGTGTCAATGCGGTGGACGAGCTGATCCGCGAGCACAAGAAGCTGGAGCAGGACGGCAGTCTTGATCTCGACCGCCTGCTTCAAATCGCAGAGGAACAGCAGCGCGCTGCCAGACCGTCGGCCCCGGCCAAGGAGGAATTTTCACGATGAACAGCAGAGAAGAAATCCGCCCTGACGGCAGGCTGACCAACGCGGAAGCGCTGGCGGCCCTGCGGGTGGCGGATGAGGCGGCCAGAGCCGCCAAGCGTGATGCCCTGCGGCGGTGTCAGAATCAAGAGCAGGTCTGCAAGGTGCTGTCTGACTGCATTGCGTGCAGCCTTGCCTACACCGGCGCGCTGCGGAAAAGCCTCAAGCAGACCGGGCCGCAGTTTGAGGAAAACGCCCGGCAGCTCCGGGCTGCGGCGCAGGAGGTGGCGGGCAAATCAAAGCGGCTGAAAACAGCGGCTGAGGCGGTGGATCTGCTTGCCGACGCAGTCCGGCTGGCCAGATCGCTGACGCTGGCTTTCGCCTGAGCCGCGTTCTCACCGCAGGCCGTATTTCTCCGCGTAGCCTCGCGGCGTGACCATCTTGCCCTGAAAGGCGAAGGTCGCGCTGTTGCCAATGATCACCGTGCTCTGCATCCCGATCTCCTCGTCCAGCATCTTGGCCAAGGTGGTCAGGCGGACGCTCTCGTGAGGGCGGCCCGCGCCGGTGACTATGCCTGCCGGGGTCTCCGGTGCGCGGTGTTCGAGCATGATCTCCTGCGCCCGGACGATCTGGCTGGAGCGTCTGCCGGATTTAGGATTGTAGATCACCGTGACAAAATCGGCGGCGGCGGCGGCGTGCAGGCGTTTCTCAATCAGCGGCCACGGAGTCATCAGGTCGGAGAGGCTGACTGCGGCGAAGTCGTGCATCAGCGGCGCGCCGAGCACGGCGGCGCAGGCGTTGAGGGCGGCGATGCCGGGGATGATCTCGATCCGGCAGGTGCTGCCAGTTTCCCGCGCCAGCTCATAGACCAGCCCGGCCATCGCGTAAATGCCCGGATCGCCGCCGCAGATCAGGGCGACCCGCTTCCCCTCCTCAGCTAGGGCCAGAGCGCGGCGGCAGCGGTCAATCTCCTGCATCATCGCCGAGGAGAGCACGTTCTGCTCTGGGCGGACAAGGTGCGCGATCAGCTCAAGATAGGTGCGGTAGCCTGCCACCACCTCGGCCTGCTCAATGGCTAAGCTGGCGCGGGGGGTGATCAGGTCTGCCGCGCCAGGGCCGATGCCGACCACGATCAAGCTGCCGTTTCGGGATTTGTCTGTCATCATGAAGGGAATGCAAATTGGGCGATTTCCGCAATCGCCACAGTGACATTGGTATATTTCTTCTTCCGAGCCAGCAGCGGCCCGCCGCCGGAGCTGAGAACTGCCGCAGGCTCGGCCACAGCCTTGGCTCCGGTCGTCTGAAACACCGCTGCTGAGGAGGAGCTGCCTGCCACGCTGTTGAGCTGTCCGGCGGTGTAAAAATCAAGCGGCAGGCCAGCTTGTTCCGCAAAAGCGAGCAGACCCGGCTCGTCCTGCTTCAGGTCAATGGAGGCCAGCCGCGCCACTGACTGCCACGCCAGGCCGTTCTCGGCGCAAGTCAGCCGCAACCCCTCGGCAATTTCCGCTGCCGGAGTGTTGCGGTTGCAGCCGATTCCAGCTGCCAGCGTCTTAGGATGCAGCAGGGCTTGGCGCGGCCAATGCGCGGTGCGGCAGGTGACGCGCAGGTCAGCCTGCTCCGGCTTGTCGGTTAAAATTATGTCCGGCGGCAGCTCCGGCAGCGGATAGTCGCTGCACAAGGTCACGGAGCCGCTGTTCACCAATTTGGCCATGACCTGCGTCAGGCGGTGTTTGTCGGCAGCGGCAAGGCCAAGATCACGCGCCCAGATATCCAAGGCGGTGCGGCCCAGCACATCGGATGCCGTGGTGATCACCGCCTGCCCGCCGAGCAGCGCGGCAAGCTGCCGGGCCAGCGCGTTGCCGCCGCCAAGATGGCCGGAGAGCAGAGAAATGGCGAACTGCCCCCGTTCGTCGCAGACCACCACCGCCGGGTCAGTCGTTTTATCGCGGAGCAGCGGGGCGATGCAGCGCACCACGATCCCTGCCGCCATGATGCAGATCAGGCTGTCATAGTCCTGCCAGGCGCGGGCGAGCGTCTCCTGCACTTTGCCCCGGCTGCGTATTTGCTCGCTGCCGGGCAGCAAGGCGGCAAGGCGTTCAGCCAGCAGGCTGCCTCCCTTGGTCAGAGCGATGACGGCGGTTCGCTTTGGCGGCAAGCTCACGGCATGTCGATTTGCTTCTGGCAGAAAAAGACCTTTCTGAAATTTGTCGCCAAAGGATGCTGAGACAGCTCAGGCGGAAAGAGAACGTGTTTTTTACGCAGTGCTTCCGGAAAAATCTTTTCGTCCACTGCTGTGACTTGAAAACATTTTTCCGCAACAAGCTGCGGAAAATCGGCACCGAACATCCTGACATGATCCCATTGTCCAAAATGCTTTGTCCGCTCCTCAGGGCTGGTGATGGCTGAATTTTCATACGTCTTCAGAAGATGATCTTTCTGAGGCACGGTGAAAATGGCAAATCCTCCCGGAGCAAGGATGCGCCATATTTCGGCAAGAGCTTGCTTGTAATCAACAATATGCTCTAAAACATCGAAGGCGATGACGGTGTCCATGCTGGCAGCTGCTACTTCCGGCATGTTGGACATGTCAATTTTCAGATCGCAGTCTGTCCGGTTGAAATCCGCAGTGAAATAGTGCCGGGCAAAATTTTTCACCTGCGACGTAACTATTCGTTCTGGCGCAAAATGCAGCACGTTTTTATCTTTAATCAGCCGAATAAAAGGAAAATATTCTGAATGCTGCAAAATGCAGAAAAACAGCCTGTGCCTGGTGTTTGAGCCACAGGCAGGACATTTGATATGTTTATGCCAAGCATCGCTGACAAAACGCCTGCCAGACCAGCCACAAAGATTGCATTGCACTTTTTTAGGGTGGGACAGCGCAATTAAATTGAACTCCTGCCGCAGTTTTTTGCGAAACTGACTCATTTTTCCCTCCTGTATTCCGCTCTGCACCCATGACTAAACCCCGCATCATACAGCCTTGATGCCGCAGTCTTCTCATCCGACAACGCCTGCCCGACCACTATCATCGCCGTTTTGCGGATGCCCGCCGCCTGCGCCTTCCCGGCAATATCCGCCAAGGTGCCACGGACTATGCGCTGTTCCGGCCACGAAGCCTTCTCCACAACTGCCGCCGGTGTTTCCGGCGGACAGCCGCCCGCAATCAGCTCGGCGGCCACCTGCTCCATCATGCCTGCGGAGAGAAAAATGCACATTGAGGCCCGAATTGCGGCCAAGCTGCGCAGCGACTCCGCTTCCGGCACGGCTGTGCGCCCGCCGATGCGGGTGAAAATCACCGTCTGCGTAATCTCCGGCACAGTCAGCTCCACCTTGAGCGCGGCAGCAGCGGCAAAGGCCGAGCTGACTCCTGGCACCACCTCATAAGCAATGCCTTCGCGGTCAAGCCGCTGCATTTGCTCGCGGATGGCCCCGTACAAGGCCGGATCGCCGGTGTGCAGACGCACCGCCTTTTTCCCAGCCTGCTGCGCCGCAATCAGCACGATCAGCACCTCATCCAGCGTCATGCCGGCGGAATCATGAATTTCCGCCTGCACACCTGCCAGCAAGGCCGGATTGACCAAGCTGCCGGCATAGACAATCACGTCCGCCTCGTCCAGCAGACGGCGGCCTTTGAGGGTGAGCAGTTCCGGGTCGCCTGGCCCGGCTCCAAGGAAAATCACAGGATAAGTCATGATGCTCTGCTGATCAGTTGTTTTTTCCGCACCAGCATGGTGGAGAAATAGTGCAGCTCGCGGCCCGCCGCAGCGCGGATGTCATAGTGAATGCGCTGCTCATCCATGCTGCCACGCTCGACGATCACCGCTTTGTCGGTCAGGCCCAGCTCGTCGAGCAATGGGAGGAGGCGCGGGAGCTGGCGGAAGATTTTCATCAGCACCACTGCGTCCGACTGCATGAGGATGTCGCGCAGCCGCGCATCGTCAAAGGCCGCAGGCACCACGGTCAGCACGTCGTCGCCCAGACCAAGCGGGCTGACCACCTGCGCCGAGCAGGCGGACATAGCCGTGATGCCCGGCACCACTGTCACAGGCAGATCGGGCCGCAGCTCGCGCAGGGTGTGGAGCAGGTAAAAGCCGGTGGAATAAAGGCCGGGGTCGCCAAGCGTGGGAAATGCCACGTCGTGACCCTGATCAAGCTGGGCAAGAACGGTCTCCGCCGCCTGCCGCCAGCTCTGCGCCGCTTCCTGATCCGGCTCGCAGCCAAGGCGGATTTTCTTCATTGAGAAGCACAGCTCCAGCACCGTCTTGTCTGCGGCGCTGACCATCGCTGCCGCGATCTGCAAGGCACTGCTGCTGTTCTCCCGCGCCTTGGGCGCAGCCCAGACGCTGGTCTGTGTCAGTATCCGCACGGCCTTGCAGGTGATCAATTCCGGGTCGCCGGGGCCGATGCCGACCAAGTAAAGGCGGCCCTGAGCGTTGCTGATGTTCATGCTTTTGTTGCAGACCTCCTGATAAATTCTGTCACGCTGATCTTGCTCCAAGATTGCAGCAGGCAAAGACAAGGACGAACCTTTTTCTCCTGTTGCAGTATTGTTTTCAATTTTTTCGATATACAGCTTTTTTTATTATCAGCTAGTTGATCTGTTGCAGCTTTTGAAAAATCTGAAATAAAAAGGCTGCCCGTAAGGCAGCCTTTCGTATTCGCTGAACGTGCGTGGCTGATCAGATCAGACGCAGCCGGTCGGTTTCGGCAGACCGGCCATCTTGCAGGCTCCTTTGCCGGGGCCGGACGGGAACAGCTCGTAAATCCGCTTCAGCGGGAAGCCGGTGGTCTTGGAGAGGATGCGGACCATCGGAGCGATGCCGTTCTTCTTGTAGTACTCCTGCAGCGCGTCGATCACCTTCTGGTGCTCTTCGGTGATGTCGTTGATGCCTTCCACGCCCTTGACGTACTCGACCCAGTTCTGGTCCCAGGACTCAGAGCCGTTCAGCAGGAAGCCGTCTTCGTCAACTTCGTAAGATTTTCCTTGATGTTCAATAGTTGCCATAGTAGTTCTCCCTTCAATAGATAGATTGAAATGAATAAAGGCGTATTCACCGTTGCGGTCTGTTGCGGATGTCAATGCAAAGACATACTCTATGGTCACCGCTTTGTCAAGCGTTCTTCGCTTTTTTTCTGTCTCTTCCGGCGGCCTGAGGACGGCGGCGGCGGACAGCGGATGCACAATGATTGGCATTTTTCCTGACAACCTGCTATCTTGTGCGGATGAGGCAGGAAAGGCGCAGCTCCTTTCGGACCAAGAAATTATTGGAGAGTGAAGCAAGATGTTGGATTTTCTACGCAAGAAGGCTCAGTCAACCCTGATTCAAGCCGTGGTCGTGGTCATCGCGGTGGTCTTTATTTTCTGGGGTGTCGGCACCAATCTGGGCGGCAGCCGCAGCTCTGTCGCCACGGTCAACGGCACAGAAATACCTGACACGGACTTCAGCCGCGCTTACAGTCAGGCGGTGGACGGCCTCCAGCAGCAGTTCGGCGGCAAAATGCCTCCTGGCTTCGCTGATCAGCTCGGCATCCGCGAGCAGGTGCTGCACCGGCTGATTCAGGCCGAGCTGCTTCGTCAAGGCGGCGAGGAGGCGGGCATCAAAATCAGCGAGCTGCCGGTGCGGGAGCGGATCGCGGAGATGGAAGTCTTTCAGGAAAACGGCAAATTCAGCCTGCAACGCTACAAGGACATTCTCAAGCAGAACCGGATGACTCCCGGCTCCTTTGAGAAAGGGCTGCAATCCGACCTCAGTGCCGACCGGGTGCAGGAGCTGGTCGGCAGTTTCGCTGTGATTTCCGACAACGCCGCCGCCCGCTGGCAGGCATGGACGGACGAGCAGATCAAGCTGGCTTACGTGAAATTTGCTCCGGCTGATTTTGAATCAAAAGTCGCCGAAGATGAGCAGGAATTGGCCGCTTGGTTTGAGAAGAACAAGGAAAAATACCGCTCCGAGCCGAAAGTGCGGCTGAAATATCTGCTCTTCAATCAAAGCGACGACGAGAAAGAGGTGCAGATTCCCGAAGAGGAGCTGAAGGCCAAATACGAGCAGGACAAGGAGAGCTACCGCCAGCCGGAGCAGCGCCATGCCCGCCACATCCTTTTCCGGGTGGAGGAGGGGGCTGCGGACGAGGTCAAGGCGGCGCAGCGGAAAAAGGCCGAGGAAGCGCTGGCCAAAGCCAAGGCGGCAGAGGCTGATTTTTCTGCGCTGGCCAAGGAATATTCTGACGACGAGAGCAACAAGGAGCAGGGCGGCGATCTGGGCTTTTTCGCCGCCGGACGGATGGTGCCCGCCTTTGATCAGGCGGTCTTCTCCATGCAGGCGGGCGAAGTCAGCGGGCCGGTGGAGACCGAGTTCGGCTTCCACCTGATCAAGCTGGAGGAAATCCGCCCGGAAAACGTGCGCGGCTTTGAGCAGGTCAAGGACAACATCGCCGCCGGTCTCAAACGGCAGCAGGCCAAGGCTCTGAGCTTCAAGCGGGCGGCGGCGGCCTACGAGGCAGTGATGAAGGCGGGCAGCTTGGACAAGTACAGCGAGCAGGAGGCGGGCAAGGTGCAGGTTGCGGAGTCTTTCTCCCGCAGCGAGCGTCCGCAGGACATCCCTGCCGATCCCAAATTTCTTGATGCCGCCTTTGGTTTGAAAAAAGGCGAGCTGTCCTCGATCATCGAGCTGCGCGAGGGCTATGCCGTTCTCTTCGCCGACGACGTGCAGGAGCCGGAGCTGCCCAAGCTGGAGACAATGAAGGACAAAGCTCTGGCGGACTGGAAAAAAGAAAAAGCGGCGGAGCTGGCCGCCAAGGCGGCAACGGATTTGCTCGCGGCCAGCCGGGAGAAGCAGGAGCTGCAAACGCCGGAGGGCGGGACAGTGACCGTCACCGGGCTGCTCAAACGCATGGCTCCAGGCGGGGAGAACGCGCCGCCGGATCAGGTGCAGAGCGATGCCTTCAAACTGGCGTGGAAGGAGAAGCTGCCTGCCGCGCCGGTGCAGGCCGGAGAGGCATGGTTTGTCTATGAGGTGCGCGAGCGGCAGCCCGGCGAGGGCGCGGCGGACGAAATGACCCGGCAGCGACTGTCCGCCTCAGCCAAGCATGACTTGCTGACCGCCTGGCTGGCCAGCCTGCAAAGCAAGGCCAAAATACGGATCAGCGGCGCTGCCCTGCGGAGCCGCGACGACGAAGCCCTGCAGTAGTTCAGCAGCGGCGCGACGGTCTGACAGGCGGGGAGGCGATGCCCTCCCGCCTGTTCTCTTTTTCAATGCTGCCTGCGCAGCACAGCCTGTTCGGAAGAAAAATGCCCCTCTCAGATCAGAACAGCAGACAGATGAGTCTTGTCGGCTCCCTGCCGCCCTTGGAGCAGTTCCTGCTCACCTTCATTTCCGTGATCTATGAGCCGGTGTCTCCGGCCTTCCTCGCCTCCTGCCTGGCTGGAGCCGACATTCCCGGCCTCCGGCGGCTCGGCGGCGAGGAGCTGGAAGGCATGATCGGCAGACTGCGCGAGCTGGGCCTGCTCAACGAGTTCAACCAGTGCGCGCCGCTGCTGGCCGAGCAGCTCACCCGGCAGGCCGCCGCCGAAGGCCGCTTCGCGGCCTTGGCTGAGCTGATCGAGCTGAAGGCCCCGGTTTCCTATCTGTACGGCAAATGGTCGACCCGCTGCCGCCGCGCTCTGCGCCAGTTCCGCATCGGCCTGCACAGCTGCGACATCGACAAGATGGAGGAGGCCGCCGCCTTTCTCAAGGGGCAGTGCAAAGAGGAGGCCGGTCCGCCGCCTGCGGTGCAGGTGGTGGCCGAGACTTTTGACGCGGACTGGTTCAAACGCCTGCCCGGCTTCCTCCAGTTTTACCTGCTCAACGAAATTTTCCGCCACGCCGGAGAGCAGGCCGAGGATTATCCGGCAGTGACCGCCTACTTGGAGCAGGAGGAGGCGATGCTTCTGTCCGAGGATGAGCGGGTGCCGTTCCGGCGGCTGCTGGCCGGGCATTATCTGCTGCGCGGCTGCACCGGCAAGCTGGACAGCCTGCTGGCCGCGCAGGCCGAATCCTTCCAAGGCTCCGGTTTCGCAGGCAGCGCGGCCTTTCTTCAGGGCCGCACTGACGAGGCGATTCAGCTCTTCGAGGAAGATTTGGCCCTGCTCAACAAATACGCAGGCCCTGAAGGCGCGTTTTTTTTCAACATCAGCGGCATCTTCTGCATCATGGCCCTGCTCGCCCGCAGCGCGCCCGGCGACCGCGAGCTGATCCGGCGTTCAGCGGCGGTGGTCATCAGCCGCTGCCAAGGCGGGCCTGAGGAGCTGCCTTTCCGCTTCCTCGACCTCTACGTGGCGGCGGCGGAAGGCGGCATGCCCGATCTGCGCATTCTCAGCGAAGGCTTTGAGAAAGAGGAGCGCAGCCTGAGCATCCTCACCGCCGGGCTGGTGCTGCGCTGGCTGAATGTGCAGCTGCCGGACAAGCTCCAGGCCGGACTGGAATCCCTCTGCCGCCGGGCCAAGGCCAACGGCTTCCTCTGGCTGGCGATGGAGGCGGCCCAGCTGCTGTCCGCCGCCGATCCCAGCCGCAAAGACATGATCAAAACCGCCGAGAAGCTGGCTAAGGAGATCAGCTGCCGCAGCGTCGCCCGCCTGATCACGCCGGGCGAGGACTCGTGGAAGCAGAGCCTTGAGGAGCTGATCAGCGTCACAGGCCGAGCCAGACAGGCGGAGAAGACCAGCCGCCTTGCGTGGACGGTGGAATTCGCCGACGGCAAGCTGACCTTGGCGGCCAAGGAGCAGAAGAAAAAGCCGGGCAGCAAGTGGAGCAAGGGCAAGGGCATTGGCCTCAACCGCCTGCTTTATTCGCCCAACGACTTTGATTTCCTCACCGAGCAGGACACGAAAATCTGCGCCGCCCTGCGGCAGGTCGGCGATCCCAACGCCCGCAACGGCGGCTGCGACTTCGACATGGACAAAGCCCTGCCCGCGCTGGTCAGCCACCCGCATGTCTTTTTGGAGAGTTCCGGCAACGTGCCGGTGGAGATCGTGGCCGGCGAGCCGGAGCTGATGATCGAGGAGCAGGACGGCTTCCTCTTCGTTCACTTCCTCCAAGAGATCGGCGAGGGCAAGGTGACGGTCTGGCAGGAGACGCCGACCCGCTTCCGGGTGATGGAGATCAACGACGATCACCGGCGGGTGGCCGGGATTATCGGCGCGAGCGGCAAACGCTACCCCGTGGCGGCGGGCGGGCAGATGCCGAGCGTCATCGGCAACATGGCCTCCTTCATGACCGTGCACTCCTCGATTGACGTGGGCGGCGCGGAAAAGGACGTGAAGATTGTCGAGGCGGATCCGACCATTCATATCCACATCATTCCCTACGGCACCGGATTCCGGCTGGAGATGTTTGTCCAGCCCTTCTCGCGCAAAGGGCCTTATCTCAAGCCGGGCATGGGCGTGGCCAATCTGATGGCCGAGGTCGGCGGACGGCGGATGCAGACCCGCCGCAACCTGCTTTTGGAAGAGGAGAAGGCCCGCGAGATTGAGGAGAGTTGCCCGATTCTCGACCTCGCCACCGACTTGGCGCAGGAGAACGACCGCGAGTGGCATCTGCTCGACCCGGAGGAATGCCTGCAAGCCCTGCTGGAGCTGGAGGAAATCCGCGACCGGGCAGTGCTTGAATGGCCGGAGGGCGAGAAGCTGGCAGTGCGGCGGCAGGCGGGCATCAGCCAGCTCAACCTCAACATCCGCACCGGCCAGCAGGACTGGTTCGCCTTGTCCGGCCATGTGCAGGTGGATCAGGACGAAATCATCGACCTGAAAACCTTGCTCGACAAAGTGCGTGAGGCCCGCAGCCGCTTCATCCCGCTTGGCAAGGGCCAGTTCCTTGCCCTGACGCAGGAGTTCCGCAGCCGCTTGGAAGAGCTGCTCCGCTTCAGCGAGGCGGGCGGCAAAAGCGAGAGCGGCGAGGAGGAAATCCGCATCCATCCGCTCGCCGCCTTGGCTTTGGACGATCTCACCCGGCAGGCCAACACGCAGGCCGACGAGGGCTGGAAGAAGCAGCTCGCCCGGATTGAGTTTGTTCAAGATTTCGTCCCGGAAGTGCCGTCCACCTTGCAGGCCGATTTGCGCGATTACCAAGTCGAAGGCTTTGTCTGGATGTCGCGGCTGGCGCATCTCGGCGTGGGCGGCTGCTTGGCGGACGACATGGGCCTCGGCAAGACGCTTCAGTCGCTGGCAGTGATTCTCGATCGGGCGGAGGACGGCCCGACCTTGGTCATCGCGCCGACTTCGGTCTGCATGAACTGGGAGCAGGAGGCGGCCCGCTTCGCCCCGACCCTGACTGTGCGCAGCTTGGCCAATCCTGACGAGCGCAAACAGGTGGTCAAAGACCTTGGCAAACGCGATATTCTCATCACCAGTTTCACCCTGCTCCAGCAGGAAGTGGAGCTGCTGGAAACTGTGGCCTGGCAGACCGTGGTTTTAGACGAGGCGCAGTCGATCAAGAACGCAGCCACTAAGCGTTCCAAGGCCGCAATGCGCCTGAAGGCCAAGTTCCGCCTGATCACCACGGGCACGCCGATAGAAAATCATCTCGGCGAGCTGTGGAACCTTTTCAATTTCATCAACCCCGGCCTGCTCGGCACCTACAAGCAGTTCAACACCCGCTTCGGCATTCCGATTGAGAAGCACGGCGACCGCGCCGCTCGGCGCCAACTGAAGAAGCTGATCCGGCCTTTCATGCTCCGCCGGATCAAGTCGCAGGTCTTGGACGAGCTGCCGCCGCGCACCGAAATCACCCTGCGGGTGGAGATGAAGAAGTCGGAAATGGCTTTCTACGAGGCCATCCGCCAGCAGGCTTTGGAGAATATCGAGGGCAGCGAGGCCAAGTCCGGGCGGCATCTGCAAATTCTCGCCGAGATCATGCGGCTGCGCCGGGCCTGCTGCAATTCCAAGCTGATTGACGAGCAGAGCAAGATTCCGTCAAGCAAGCTGGAGGTCTTTGGCGAGGTGATCGACGAGCTGCTCGAATCGCGGCACAAGGCACTGGTCTTCAGTCAGTTCACCGGCCATCTCGCCCTGATCCGCGAGTACTTGGACGGCAAGGGCATCAGCTACAAATACCTTGACGGCACCACGCCGCCCAAGGACCGCATCCGGCAGGTGGACGAATTCCAAGCGGGCGAGGGCGACCTTTTCCTGATCAGCCTCAAGGCGGGCGGCCTCGGCCTCAATCTCACGGCGGCAGACTACGTCATCCACATGGATCCGTGGTGGAATCCGGCGGTGGAGGATCAGGCCGCCGACCGCGCCCACCGCATTGGCCAGAAACGGCCCGTGACCGTGTACCGCTTAGTCACAGCCAACACGATTGAGGAAAAAATCGTCCGCCTGCACCACGAGAAGCGCAATTTGGCCAGCTCGCTGCTGGAGGGCACGGACGCAGGTGCCCGCATGAGCGCGGAGGAGCTGCTGGATCTGATCAAAGGGAGCTGACAATCTCCGCGATCAGGGCTTGCAGCCGGGGTTCGGCCCGCTGCGCCGCCGCGACAATGTCTTCGATCAGGATGGGGGCGAGGTTGTCGGGATTGTTGACATTGGCGATCACGGACAGGCCAAGGACGCGCAGGCCGCCGTGCAGGGCGGTGAGCACCTCCGGCACTGAGGACATGCCCACCGCGTCCGCGCCAAGCAGGCGCAGCATCCGGGTTTCCGCCGGAGTTTCCAAACTGGGGCCGGGGATGCAGGCATAGGTGCCGGAGCAGACCTCGCTGAAACCGAGCCGCCGGGCTGCATGTTCGGCAAGGCCGCGCAGCTCCGCGCTGTAAGGTTGCGAGAGGTCTGGAAAACGCGGCCCCCACTCATCCACGTTCGGGCCGCGCAGGGGATTGTCCGGCAGCAGGTTGAGGTGATCGCGGCAGATCATGACCGCGCCTGCCTGCCACGCCGGGTTGAGACCGCCCGCCGCGTTGGTGATGACCGCTGTCCTCACGCCCAGCAGCGAGAGCACGCGGATCGGAAAACCGACCTCGCGGGCCGAATAGCCTTCGTAATAATGCAAACGGCCTTGCAGAATTGCGGCTGGCTTTCCGGCCAGCCTGCCGCAGATCAAATTGCCTGCGTGGCTGATGACGGTGGCACGGGGAAAATGAGGAATCGCCGCATACGGAATACTGACGCTTCCGGTCATCGCCGCCGCAAGCCCGCCCAAGCCAGTGCCGAGCTGAATCAGCACTTCCGGCTGAAGCGGCATCTGGACGCGGAGAAAAGCGGCGGCCTCTTCGGCCTGCCGCTTATGGCGTTGGATGTCAACAGACATTATTCATCCTTCGACAAGCTCAGGAGCCATCCTTTGACAGGTTCAGGAACTGCGCGCCCTTCGGCTCCGGTCAGGGCGCTTGTTCGTGCAAGCGCCCTGAGCGGAGCCGAAGGGCAGCTGTATTTGCGCAGGAAAGCATGAGGTGTTTAGTTTACGATCTGATCATGGTCAGCAGCATCTTGAAGGGCGTGACCGCCCGCAGCGCGTGCGGCTGGTGCGCAGGCATGATGAGCATCTCGCCCTGCCGCACCTGAAACGGCGTGCCTGCAACGGTGATCTCCGCTTCACCGTCCAGTATCTGCGCCATCGCGTCAAATGGGGCCGTGTGCTCGCTCAGGCCCTGCCCTTTGTCAAAGGCGAAGAGCGTGACTGTGCCGGTCAGTTTGCTGAGCAGGGTCTTGCTCACCACTGCGCCGTCCTGATACGCGGCCAGCTCGGCCAGCCGCATGACGTTCGTCTCCTGCATGATCATCCTCCTTGGATGGTGTTGTTGCGCACTCCATGCGCGGCGTACACTTGAACGATGTTCTCCACCATCCGCTTCAGGCCGTACTTGGCCGCGATGTCCCGCCGCTGGAGCCGCACCGCCTCCTCGTCACGCTCCAAGTTCTCAGCCAGCTCCAGCAGTCCCTGCCGGGCGGCGGCCACGTCGCCGTAGTCCACCAGGCGGTGTCTGCGGACGAACTCCAGCGGCTCAAGGATGGAGGGGGTGCGGCAGGCGAGCAGCGGCAGGCCGTAGAGCAGGCCCTGGATGAAGGACTGGGAGATGCCCTCGGTCTCGTAGGAGGAGAAGAAGATGAGATCCATGGCTGAGAAGTAGCGTTCCGGGTCCTCGCGGTGGCCGGTGAGGATGAAGCGCTCCTGCGCTCCGGCCTTGGTGATGGCCTCTTCCAGCAGGGCGCGGCCATTGCCGCCGCCGACGATCATGAACTTGAACTGCTCCGGCAGGGCCGCCGCAGTCCGGGCGATGAACTCATGGCCCTTGTAGTGGCGGAGAAAGGCGACGTTGCCGACCAGCACGTCTGTGTCAGCGATGCCGCAGCTGCGCCGCACCTCCTCGCGGTCGCGGGCGGAGAAGCGGAAGCGTTCCTCGTCAATGCCGGTGGACTGCGTCACGATCTTCCGGCGCGGCACGCCCTGCCCGGCCAGCTGCTTGGCGATGGCCTCGCTGCACGCGAAGATGACATGCGGAAAGGCGCGGTAGCTGAAGGAGGAGGAGACCGGCTCCAGCACATGCCGGGTGCGGGCGACCAGCGGCACGCCGCAGAGCCGGGCCGCCGCGCCCGCCATCCACGAGTCTTCCGAGGAATGGGTGTTGACCACCGCAGGCCGCAGCTGCCGGAGCAGGCGGAGCAGGTCCAGCCAGGCGCGCAGGTTGAACTTGGAGGAGAAGTCGATGTGATGCACGGCAAAGCCCTCTGCGCCGCAGCGGCTGGCCAGCTCCGCGCCTTCGCGGACGATCAGGGCCGTGCGGAAGCCGAGCCTGCGCATCTCCCGCAGCTCGGTCAGAGTGCGGATCTCCTGGCCGCCCCAGGAGCGGGACCAGTCGGTGTGGACGATCAGCGGCGCACTGCTCACGCTCCGCACCCCGCCTGCGTGCCCTGGATGATCGGCAGGATGAAGTAGAAGTTGTTGCCCTCAGGAGTCCGCTCGTAGCCGACTATGCCGCCGTGCAGCTCGACCACATGCTGGACAAAGGCCAAGCCGTGGCCGGTGCCATGGATGCCCTCCACGTCCTTGCCGCGCACGCCCTCCTGAAAGATATGCCGCGCCTCCTCGCCGCCCAGATGCGGGCCGGTGCTGAAGACGTTGAACTTCACGCCCTTCTCGCCGCATTCCGGGAAGTTGTCGATCACCTCTCGGCCATAGGCCACGGCTTTGCGCGGCCTGCCGTGGCAGGTGATGATCTCGCGGGCGTACTTGGCCGCGTTGGAGAAGAGGTTGGCGTAGACCTGCGAGAGCAGGCCGATGTCCACATAGAGCTGGAACTCCTCCTCCAGCATGTTGCCGGGCCGCTCCACCGTGATGCCAGCCGAGCGGAAGCGGCTGGCGTAGTGGTCCAGCTGGGGCAGGATGATCTCCTTCTCGACAAAGCAGCGTTTGGGATGCAGGATCATCCGGCCTGCGGCGAAATGCTCGCGCCGGAACAGGCTCTCGACAAAGAGGGTGATGTTCTGGTGATGCTTGACCAATTCGCCGTGATGCAGGAGCAGGCTGTCCTGAAGGGCGGCGCAGCGGGCCGCGCAGGCCGCCGTGTCCTCCGGCCTGCCGGATGCCGCCGCCTTCAGCAGCTCCTCGCGCAGTCCTTCCAGCTCCAGGATGTTCTTCCGCAGCTTCTTGAAGAGCAGGCGGAAGAACATGTTCGGGGTGATGATGTTGTGGTCAATGTCCTGCACCAAGGTGTTGATGAACTTGAGGTGCTGGATGTTCTGCAGGGCTGTCAGCCGGTTGTGCAGGCTGTAGCCCATTCGGTTGGTGTATTTGCTGAAGAAGAAGCGGTCGTTCTTGGAGAGCTTGCTGCACGGCGAGACGCTGTACATGCCCAGCACCCGGTTCTTGCCGTGCAGGCTGCCGTGCAGGGCGCATTGCGGCGGATGCTCCACCTCTTCTTCCGGCGGCGCGTCCGGCTCCCGCTGCGCCTTGCTCCAGACCGGCAGCACATAGCTTTCGCCGCTCCGGTACGGCTCGCCGCAGAGGATGACGCTCTCCGGCGCGGTCACCTTCTTCTGCAGCACGCCCTGCTCGGAATCGCAGACTAAATACAGCGCCTGATCCTTGTCGTCATAGAGATACAGCGCGCTGGACAGGCCGAGCATCTCCAGCGGCACGCTCACGCAGATGCGGTAGAAGTCATGCAGCGAGTCGTACTCCTGGGTCAGATCAAAGAAGGCCTTGAGGAAGTCGTCAAAATAGCAGGTGAAGTTGTACTGCTCGTAGCTGGCGGATTTATCCCGCACCCGCTGCCGCATCTTCTGCAAATCAGGACAGTCGCTCATGGCAATGCCGTGCCGCTCTCAGTGTTTGTTCCAGAAGGAATCAGCCCCGCGCTCGTCCACCAAGTTGATCGCTGCCGGGTAAACGTCGCATTCCAGCGCGAAGACCCGGTCGGCGATCTCGTCTGCGGTGCGGCAGTCGGCAATGTCCACGCAGCGTTGCAGCACGATCGGGCCGTTGTCGTAGATCTCATCAGCGAAATGGACGGTGCAGCCGCTGACTGCGCAGCCCCGCTTCAAGACCGCCTCATGCACATGATGGCCGTAAAAGCCCGGCCCGCAGAAGGCCGGGATCAGCGAGGGATGAATGTTCAGCACCCGCCGTTTGAGCTGCTCCGGCGGCTGATAGAGCTTGAGATAACCGGCCAAGATGATCAAGTCAAGCTCGTAGTCGGCAAGGATGGCGTTGGTGGCCGCGCTGCCGACCGCATGAAAGGCCGGATAGCCGTAGCGGCGCGCCTTCTCCAAGCCCAAGGCATTGGCCGCGTTGGAGATCACTGCCTGAATCTCCGCCCGCAGCGTGCCCGCCTGAATCCGCTGATGGAAGTTGTCCAGCGTCCTGCCGGAGCCGGAGAGCAGCACGGCTATCTTCTGCATTTATCGGCCCTCGAAATAGGGGTTGCTGTCCGCGTCCACCTTGGTCAGCCACGCGGCAATGGCGGTGTCGTAGGCCGAGGTGAGCTGGAAGACCTTGACCGCCAGCCGGAAGCGAGTCTTGAGCGTGGTGTTACCATGCTCACGCAGCTCGGCCAGCACCTGCGGGTAGTCTGCCGGATCAACGATCACGGTCACATCATGGAAGTTCTTGGCTGCCGCCCGGAGCATGGTCGGCCCGCCGATGTCGATGTTCTCAATTGCCTCATCCAGCGGGCAGCTGGGATCGGCCACGGTCTTCTCGAAGGCGTAGAGATTCACCGCGATGATGTCAATCGGCTGGATGCCGTGCGCTGCACACTGCCGCTGATGCTCGGCGTTGCCGCGCTGATTGAGGATGCCGCCGTGCACCAGCGGGTGCAGAGTCTTCACCCGGCCGTCCAGCATCTCCGGGAAGCCGGTGAATTCCGACACATCCTTGACCGGCAGGCCGCTGTCACGCAGCTTCTTGGCCGTGCCTCCGGTGGACAGTATCTCAATGCCCAGCCCAGCCAGCTCTTTGGCAAAGCTCTCGATGCCGGATTTGTCGGTCAGGCTGATCAGGGCGCGTGCTGCTTTGTTCATGGTGCGTGTCTCCTGTTGCGTATTGTGTATAGTCAGGTTGTCAGATGCAGGCGCGGCGCAATGCATAGGGTCAGGCCGTCTCCACCTTGAGCACATCCACCAGGCGGCTGCTGTAGCTGTTGCGGATCAGCACTTTCAGGGCGGCATAGTCATTGACCCGGACAGCAAGGCTGCTGACTGCCGAGCCGCTGAAGCCCTGCACAGTGAAGCTGCCGTTGGCGGTGACGGTCACGACCGCGCCGGTCTGGCCGCCTTCCTGCATGTCCAGCAGGCTGAAGAGGAGCGCGTCCTGCCGTACATCAATGACCGCCTGAATGCGCAGGGTTTCGTCCGCGCTCACGCTGCCGCCGGTGACGCTGACCAGCGGGCTGGCTTCCTTGCCGCTGAGAATGCCGACTTCCGGCGGATTGGGATGGCCCATCTTGGTCAAGGTGAGCGGGCTGCGCAGCAGGTGTTTGCAGATGCCGGTGCGCGGCGAGCCGTGCTCGGTGTAGCGGGTGGTGACAGACAGCCGGTATTCATTGTTGTGCGGCGCGGCTTGGGCAGGCACGTCCGGCATGAGGATGATCTCGCTGTTGCTGGCCGTGCCGATCCGGCTTTGCACCGCGCTGCCGCTGCGGGTGCCTTCGATCAAGCAACGCGAGGCCGGGTCGCTGCGGTCAAAGGCGAGATTGCTGCCGCTGATGCGGAGCATTCCGTCCGAGCGCAGCACGTCGCGCAGGCCGAGCACTGTGTCTTCCGCCGCCGTGATCACCGGGGCCTTCTCGGTCGCGGCCAGCCGCTCGGTCTGCGCCTTCTGGCAGAAGTCCTCAACAAAGGGAGCCGAAACGCGGACATTGAGGTGCAGGCAGTCCTTCAGCGGCGGCAGCGGGTCATCCGGGTTGTCCAACCGGCCCGCGAAGGAGGGGAACCAGGTGCAGCAGCCCTCTTTCGTCACCTGCTCGCCGTCAAGCAGCCGGGCCATGAATGCCTCGTCCTCGGCATTGAGGATGGTCAGGATGTCGGCCTTGCTGAAGTTGGGATGGCGCAGGGCGATGTCCGCCGCGATCTCCTCGCGGCCCGCCGAGCCGCGCGGCACAAAGCGGACGCTGTAGGAAGCGGGCGTGGTCAGCTGATTCTCCTCAACTTTGTACTGGATGGACATGGCAGTTCTCCGTGGAAATGAGGGCGGGTGACAGCGGCAGGGGATGCCGCCCGCATGAGTTTACCTATCTGCGCGTTTTTTATCAAGCAGACAGTGCGCTGAAGCAGCAGCATGGTGACACGGCGGGAGTCAGCATGCTGGTACTTGGCGAATCAGCATGGTGACTCGGCGGGTATCACCATGCTGGTACGGAGGGAGTCAGCAGGGTGACTACTTGCTCCGCAGCTCGGCGCGAACATCTTCCAATGCCTCGCGGTATTTCTCCCGTGAAGGATGACCAATCTCCTCGGCAAGCTGCACCGTGCGACTGATGTATTGCTCCGCCTTGGCAAGATCGCCCTGCTCTGCGTAGGTGAGGCCGATATTCCAGCTTGTCATCACCTCACCATACCTATTGCCAATCTCTCGTTGTATAGATAGGCTCTGCTCATAATGCTGCAAGGCTTTGGCTTTATCGCCTTGTGCACTGTAAATGCCACCGATGTTATTCAGTGTGCAATCTTCCCCCGCCCTGTCGCCGATCTCTTGACGGATGACTAAGCTCTGCTCCAGATACTTCAGGGCCGTGCCAATATCGCCCCGCGCATCGTAAATCAGGCTGATGTTGTTCAGCGTCGTGCCTTCGCCCGCCCTGTCGCCGATCTCTTGGCTGATGACTAAGCTCTGCTCCAGATGCTTCAGGGCCATGCCGTAGTCGCCCTTGGCATGGTGAAGTGCACCGATGTTACTCAGCGTCGTGCCTTCCATTGCCCGGTTGCCGACTTCCCGGCGGATGACTAAGCTCTGCTCCAGATATTTCAGGGCCGTGCCGTAGTCGCCCTTAGCAGAGTAAATCAGGCTGATGTTATTCAGCGTCACACCTTCGCCCGCTCTGTCGCCGATCTCTTGGCGGATGACTAAGCTCTGCTCCAGATACTTCAGGGCCGTGCCGTAGTCGCCCTTGGCATGGTGAAGCGCACCGATGTTACTCAGCGTCGTGCCTTCGCCCGCCCTGTTGCCGATCTCTTGGCGGATGACTAAGCTCTGCTCCAGATACTTCAGGGCCGTGCCGTAGTCGCCCCGCGCATGGTAAATCTGGCTGATGTTGTTCAGCGTCACGCCTTCGTCCGCCCTGTCGCCGATATCTTGGCTGATGACTAAGCTCTGTTCAAATAGGGGCAGTGCTTCCTTGTACTTGGCAATGCGGTGCAGGTCATAGCCTGCCTCGCCCAAATACTCTGCCCTGTCCTTCTTCTCGTCCTCCGGCAGCAGGGCCGCAGCCTTCTGCCAGTACGCGGCGGCCTTGGCGTAGCGCAACTGGATGCGCTGGAGGCGGGCGTTGTCGGCATGGGCCTTGGCAGCAGCAAGGCTGTGCTGGTTAGCAACGTCGTCCAGCAGCTTCTCGGCCTTGGCGTAGTCGCCCGCCTCAATCGCCTGCCGCGCTTCGTCCTTCAGCCGCGCCACCTGCGGGTCTGCGGACTGCACCGCCTCCCAGTTGCGGAGCAGCTCCTTGTACTGCCCGGCTATCTCGCGCAGCTTGCTGTCCAAGTCATGCAGAGGAACCTGCTGCTCCTCCAGTATCTTGAAGAAGCTGGCAAGGGCGGAGTCCGTGACCGCGAGCTTGCCTGCGTACTCCGCAAAGAGCGCAGGAGGGATGCCGTTCACCGTCACATTGCCCGTGCCGGAGACGATGTTGCCGTCGCCGCTCACCGTCTGCGTGACGTTCACCTGCTTGCCAATGGCGTGGTCGCCTTGAGCGACGTTCTGCTCGCCCTCGCCGCTGCTGTCGAATTGGTTGTTGCAGGTGTGCCCCATGACTCTACTCCTTCAAGATAAACTGACGTATCTTCTTGCGGTCGCGCTTGTCAGGCCGTCCTTCTGGCCGGGCCATCGGGCCGCCAATCTGCTTGCGCAGCTCGCGGGCGGCCTCACGCTTGGCTTGCGAGTCCTCAGTCTCGGCGTAGAGCAGAGCAGCGTCCTTGGCCGGGCCGCGCCGCTCGCTCAGGGCCAGCACGTCGATCTCAAACAGCTCCTCGCCGCGCCTGATCTGGAGCTTGTTGCCGACCTGCACGTTGCGCGAGGGCTTGACCCGGCTGCCGCTGACCTGCACATGGCCGCCGCTCACCGCTGCCGAGGCCAAGGCGCGGGTCTTGAAGAAGCGGGCCGCCCAGAGCCACTTGTCGATGCGGACAACGCTCTCCTGCTGCTGCTCGTGGTTCATGTCCGTATGAGAGATGGAGTAATGCAAGACCTGCCCAGCCTGCGGCGCACAAGAAGCGTCTGCGCGGCAGCCGCCGCTGTTGACAGGGAAGACCCCGCACTTTATGGTGAGAATGCAGAACGCACATCCACCATATCCGCAAAATCAGAGCCGGTCAAGACGGAGCAGCCGCTGCCGCCGCTTTTCCGCCGGGCAGGAGAAACCGCATGAAGAATGACGAAACAATGCCTGAGCTGCTGGCCCCGGCAGGCAGCCGGGAGAAGCTGATCACCGCGATCCATTACGGCGCAGATGCCGTCTATCTGGGCGGAGCAAATTGGAGCTTGCGGGCGCAGGCAGGCAATTTCGACCGCGCCGGAATGCGCGAGGCGGTCAGCTATGCGCATCAGCACGAGGTGAAGGTCTATGTGACCGTGAACATCTTTGCCCACAACCGCGATCTCAACGGTTTTGAGGACTACCTGCTCTTTCTGCGCGAGGCAGGTGCGGACGCGCTGATCGTCGCCGATCCGGGCATCCTCCTGCTCTGTCGGGAAACTGTGCCGGACATGCCGCTGCATCTCTCCACCCAAGCCAATGTGACCAACAAGGCCAGCGTCCGCTTCTGGGCGGCGCAGGGCGTGCGCCGGATCAATCTCGCCCGCGAGCTGGGTTTGGAGGAGATACGGACTGTCCGCCAGGCTGTGCCGGACATCGCGCTGGAGGTCTTTGTCCACGGCGCGCTCTGCATCTCCTATTCAGGCCGCTGCCTGCTCTCCAGCTATCTCACAGGCCGCAACGCCAATCTCGGCGACTGCGCCCATCCCTGCCGCTACTCCTACCGCCTGCTGGAGGAGAAGCGGCCCGGCCAGTATTTCCCGGTCGAGGAGGACAAACGCGGCACCTACATCTTCAACTCCCGCGACCTCTGCCTGCTGCTCCGCCTGCCGGAGCTGGCCGCCGCCGGGGTTGATTCCGTCAAGATTGAGGGCCGGATGAAGTCGGTCGGCTACGTGGGCGCGGCGGTCAGGCTGTACCGGGCCGCGCTGGACTGGATCAAAGAGCGGCGCAAGGCCGGGACGGCGTGGGAGGAGATCGTCCTGCCGCCCGCCTTTGCTGAAGAGGCGGCCAAAATCGGCACGCGAGGCCAGACGGAAAACTTTTTTGCCGCCGCCCCTTCATCTGCGGCCATGCTTTATGATAGAATGAGGGAGATGCAGCCGTTCGTCCCTGTCGGCATTGTGCGCGGCGCCGAGCCGCTGCTGCTCGAAACCCGCAATGTCTTGGAGGTCGGCGACCAAATTGAATATTTGGGCCGGAAGCTGGAGCCTGAAGTCTGCACGGTGCTGTCCATGGCCGCCGCCGACGGAACGGCGGTGCGGCGGGCCAGTCCCGGCTGCGTGGTCGCGCCGGAGCTTGCGCCCCCGCCCGCAGGCGTGGAGGTCAGCGCGCTGTTCCGCAAACGACTCGACCAGCGGCATCAATCATCCTCAACTCGACTGAATTATGACACCGTTCCTTGATGTGCCCTTTCTTCCTGAAGAAGCCTATATTGAGTTTCTCAACAGCAGCAGCAGCCACATCGACAGTGTCCATTTCAGTCTGCCCGGCGCGCGGCGCATGGACAACCGGGCGCATTCGCAGACTGTGGAGACAGTCGAGGCTCTGGCCGGCCTGCTGGAGGAGACAGCGGTGCCCAAACGCTACGCCCTGCTCAACAGCCGCTTCTACGGCCCGGCCCTGCTCACCGACCGGGAGCAGCTCAGGCGGCTGATCAACGCCTTGGCCATCTGCGCCGAGCGCAAGGTGATCAGCGGCATCATCTACTGCGACCACTACCTGCTGCAATGCCTGTCCAACGAAGCCCCGGATCTGGCCGCCGAGCTGGAGGCGGTGCCGGGCCTCAACACCATGCTCGACTCGCAGGCCAAGATTGACGCGCATTTAGCCTACATCGGCGAGACCCGCTTCCGCCCGCCGACGCGGATTGCGCTCGACCGCGCCCTCAACCGCAATCTCAGCAGGCTGACCGAGATCGCCCGCTGGTGCCGCGAGGGACTGCCTGACCTGAAGCTGGAGCTGGTCGGCAATGAAGGCTGCCTGCCTCATTGCCCCTACCGTTCCTCCCACGACGCGTACATCGCCTTGGACAACATGGAGGGCAGAACGTGCAGTCATGGCATCAACAACACCCTCGGCTGCCGCCAGCTGCTGAAAAAGCAGCCGTACCGGATACTTCAGTCGCCTTTCATCCGTCCGGAAGATGTTGACTCCTATCTCTACGATGTGGACATCATCAAGATCAGCGGCAGAAATCTGAACAGCGCGGCCCTGAGGCGGATTATCGCCGCGTACATCGCCCGCAGCTGGAAGGGCAATCTGCTGGAGCTGCTCGACTCTTCGCACTGGCTGGCCTCGGAGCTGCATATTGACAACAGCGGCCTGTCCTTTGACTTCGCCAACATGCTCTCGGTCTGCAACAACCGCTGCGAGACCTGCCGTTTCTGCATGGAGCTGTTCAGCTCCATCTCCCATCCCCTGAAGGAGCGGGTCTGATGGAGTCTTTTGCAAAGCTGCTGGAGATTTCAGCGAAGATTCACGGCCATCTCTGCGCCGGGCAGGTGATCGGGGTGCGGATGGCCCTGCTCGGCCTCCGCCTGATCGGCATTGACGATCCCAAAGGAGCGGACCGAAAAAAGCTCTACGTGATCGTGGAGATCGACCGCTGCGCCACGGACGCGATTCAGTCCGTGACCGGATGCAGCCTTGGCAAGCGCTCGCTGCGCTGGATGGATTTCGGCATCATGGCGGCCACCTTTGTCAACTTGGCGACTGGCAAGGCGGCGCGGGTCACAGCGCGGGAGGAAGCCCGCGAGCTGTCCACCAAATACTGCCCTGAGCTGGCGGACAAATATCAGCGGCAGCTGGAAGCCTACCGGGTCATGCCGGAGGAGGAGTTGTTCACAGCAGAGGAAGTCGCTGTAGACATCCCGGACTGCGACCTGCCGGGCCGCCCGCTGCGCCGGGTGCAGTGCGCGGACTGCGGCGACTATGTCCAAGACTGCCGCGAGACGGAGCGGGACGGCAGAACGCTCTGCCGGGCCTGCGCCGGGCAGAGGTACTGGAAGCCCGTTCAGTCGAGCAGAGCCACAACTTTCTGATTCAATTTGGCCACCACCTGCGGGATGCGCTCCGGCTCCCGCTCCGCCGTCTGTTCCAGCATGTTGCCCCACTGCCGCAGCATGGCGTTGTCAATTCTGCGGATATCGTTGTTTCTGCTCCACTCCCGTCCGATCCGGGCGCCAAGGTCGTTCAGATTTCTCTCCAAATCGCTTTTGATCGCCGCTGGCGCTTTGGCCAGAATGGCCTCCGTGATGTCCTGCCAGCCGCGCGCGTAGACTGTGCCCCGCTGAAATGTGTCAAACCACGCCTTTTCCTTGGCCGAAAGCTGCTCCGCCGCCGCAGGGCTAGGCGAAACAGCTGCAAGTATGCCGAATTGAAGAATAACGGCTGCACAGAAGAATTGTCGGAAGCGCATCTCATCTCCCCCCTGAATGCAGTTGAAAAACAGTCTGTTGGTGTCTTTTTTCGATTATATCAGGCCGTCCGGCCCATTTCAAGACTCACTGGACGGCGGCGGCGAGGAAAATTGCGGTGAAGCCGCACAGGCAGAGCAGCGCGGCGGCTATGGCGAGGCGGCAGGCCATGACGATCTGCGCCGCCGCCGGGGCGCGGAGCGGGTCGCCGATGAGCGGCTTGCGCGTAATTTTGCCGAAATAGCTCGCCTCGCCGCCGAGCTGCACACCCAGCGCGCCGGCTGCCGCCGCTTCCGGCCAGCCGGAGTTCGGGCTGGCGTGGTTGCGGCGGTCGCGGAGGAGGACGCGCCATGCGCCGGACAGGCTGCCGCCCGCCAGCGGGGCGCTCAGCGCAATCGCGAAGCCGGAAATCCGCGCCGGGAGGAAGTTGGCCAGATCGTCCAGGCGGGCCGGGTGCCAGCCGAAGCGGAGATACCGCTCGTTTTTATAGCCGAACATCGAATCCATAGTGCTGACCGCCTTGTACAGCATGGCTGCAAGGGCCGCGCCAGCCGCAGGATAGTCCCCGCCAGCAGGCAAAGCGATCAGCGCGCCGACAAAAGCCCAGAACAGCGGCGCGGTGATGCCGTCCGACATATTCTCAGCCACACTTTCGATGCAAGCGCGGATCACGCCGGGCGCATCAAGCTGTGCCGTGTCCCGTCCAACGAGCATGGCCACGCGCTGACGGGCCACCGCAAGGCTTTCACCTAATGCCACATGCACCTGCATGGCGTGGCTGATCAGATCGCGGGCCGCCAAGGTCGTCCAAAGCAGCAGCGCGGCGCAAACAAGCAGTGCCAGACGGGAAAAATGCGCAGCGGCGAGCAGCGGCGCGGCGCAAGCGCAGCCCGTAGCCAGCAGCACGAGCGCAACAGTGAGTCCGCCGCTGCTCCATTCGCTGATGGGCAGGCGGCGAGTGAATTGCTCCATGCGGGCGGCGAACCAGCCGATCAGCCGGACCGGATGCGGCAGCCAGCGCGGGTCGCCGAAGAGCAGATCAAGCAGGCAGGCGGCAAAAAGAACGCAGAGGAAGGACATACAGAAAATGAGGTTTCAATGCTCCCGCCAGACCGGAACCCGGTCGCGGCGGGCAGCGGAGGAAGGCATCATCATTTCACGCTGCTTTTATGCAGATCCGCGTTGGTGGCATCAATCAGCGCGGTGATGCTGCTGACGATCTTCTCGTAGGATTTCTTCCTGACTTCATCATCTTTTACATCTTCCGCGAGCCGCTGCGCCATGACGATATGATCGTTGATGACCGGCTGAGTGAAATAGCGGTTGAGCTGGTTGAGCGACAGCTTGTGGACATCAAGGAAGGTTGTGGTGATGTACGCGCTGATGCCGCCGATGGCGGAAATAGCTGCTTGGACGTGGTCGGATTGCGCAAGTCGTTATTTAACTTCATTACAATAAAGAACCTATTGCACCCATAATTGTGCCTGCTCCAATCCAAACAAGACCTATAAGCGTTAGAGTGAAATCATCGAGGTGCAATTGTTCCACCCCTTTGTAGATAGTAGCTGTCTTTTCCTTGATCTCTTTTCTCATGTCGGCAGATAGTTTGTCTGTTTTATTCTTGAGCTGGTCAATGTCACGACGAAGCTCTGGAAAGAATATATCCTTGATCTGCTCCATATTACTGATGAGAAGATCAACTTTTTCATTAAGAGGTTTAGCTTGGTCAATTACTGACAGCTCGTTTTTCTCTGATTTAGAGGAGGTAAATGTAATAGATACACTACAACAATTCCCTGTTTTCTTCTTTGTCTTCTCTGGATATAATTTGAACCATTGCTTTATAATATTGAACAACGGAGGATGGTTGAAATATTTTCTAATTTCGAGCAAGCTGGTGATAGCTTGGCTTACTCCTGCTATCTGAAGCGCACACCCTACAATAATAAAAACTTTGCTGTTCCAATCAGAAATCCAGCATATTATTATGCTAAAAATAATGATAGACGCTCCTCCGAAAAGCTCTCTTCCTATACAGAGCCAGCGCCAACTCTTCTTGCTCCAGCTTGCTATCTGACTAAAATCAATCTCAGTAATTTTTATACAACTTTTCTTATCAAAAATGATAATAATGACAGCTATAATAAAATATAGGCACATAGGATTCCTTTCTCAAAATATATAAGACCACCTGTAAGGTGTCTCTCTAATGTACGGAAACTACATCTTGGCGTGATCAAGTCGGGTAATTCTTTGTAGATTCAATACACTTCCTTGTGATGCCCGACATTCACCAAGACAATCTCTTGCTCAGAGAAATAGAACTCCAAGGTGATGCGGAAGGAGATGTTGATGGAAATAGAGTGCAGATGCTTCAGTTTGCCTTGGAGCTGGTGCAGCCTGAGCGAAGGATGCTGCGGATTTACTTCCAATATCTTCAGCGTCTTCTCGTACTGCGAGATCAGATCAGGGTGTTTTTTGACAAAGCGAGCCGCCCTCTTCAGGTAGCTTTCCGTGTAGATGATTCTGTAGCTCATTGTGTTATGCGCTGAATATGGCTCTCAACGGTTTCCGCAATAAAACGGCCTGCTTCGTAATCTGACCGCACTTCATGCAATGCATCATTAAGCTCGCACTCCCGCAAATAGTTGTAATGCTGCATTTCCATTACAACAAATCTCTCTTTGCCCCGGACTGTGATGACTAATTCACGGTCAACGGCAAGATGCTTCTCAATAGCTGAAATTCCCTCTGTCTTCAATTGGTTGGCGGTAATATTGTTCACGACAGCCTCCTGTTGCTCATTTTAAATGATACTGTTTACAGTACGATTGTAAACTTCTTTCCTGCCGCAAGCAAGCGGAAAAGCGGCAGGCGCAGCCGCCATCGCCCCGCTCAGTTCTCCAAATTTACCCAGACTGAAACCCGGTCGCGGCGGCCTTGGCTGTCAATCAGGGTGATGCGGGCAAGCCCCGGCCCCGGCGGCGGGCAGGAGATGATTTCGCCCTGCTGCTCCTTGGCCACCGGCTGGCCGTTGATCAGCCAGTGAAAAGGCGGGGTTCCGCCGTGCGCTTTGAGGACAAAAACAGGATTGTCACCCAGATTCAGGCTGCTGCCGTCCACCGGATAATAAATGCGGGGCTGGCTCTGCTCGGCAGCCGAGCGGCTGAAATATTGCAGATGCGGCGGCAGTTGATTATGACTGAACCGCTGGAAACCAGCAGGCAGGCTGTCGGCAGCTTCGACTTGCGCTGGCAAAGCGGAGAAGGCTTGCAGCAGCACCGGCACAGCCAGTTCGGCTCCGGTAGTGCGCTTGCCATAGCCGCCGTCAGGCCGCCCGACCCAGACACCAATGGTGTGCTGCCGGGTGTAGCCGATGGCCCACGCATCGCGAAAGCCGTAGGACGTGCCGGTTTTATAGCGGATTCTTGCCGTTGTTTGCAATCCGGCGGCGGCAGGCAGGCTGCGCAGAATTTCATCCACCTGCCACGCCGCTGCCGGAGCCAGCAGGCGGTTTTCCGGGCCGGGCGGCGCGGCAGGGTTGAAAGTGATGGGCCGGAATTCGCCCTGATCAGCCAGAGCGGCGTAGAGGGCGGTGAGGTCGCGCAGATTTGTTGCCGTGCCGCCCAGCGCCAAGGACAGCCCCGCTTCACCCTGATTGCGGCCCATGAAAATGCCGACTGAGGCAAAACGAGATAGCAGCGTCTGCGGGCCGACGCGCTCCAGCACCTGCACCGCAGGCAGGTTGAGCGAACGATGCAAAGCCTCGCGCACCGAGACCCAGCCGTGGTGCGTGCGGTCGAAATTGTCCGGGCCGTAGCTGCCGAAGCGGCCCGGTCGGTCGAGGATCAGAGTTTCTGGGTGAAGAATGCCTTGTTCAAAGGCGAGGCCGTAGATGAAGGGTTTGAGGGCCGAGCCGGGCGACCGCCGCGCTTTGGTCAGATCAAGGCTGCTGATCCGCCAACCGCCGGAGCCGACATGCGCCAGCACTTGGCGGCTCCGGTTATCCACCGCCAGCAGGGCAAGCGTTCTCTTGCCTTCCTCGCCGAGACGCTGCTGGGCCTGCGCGGCGATGGCCTCCATTTTTTCCTGCACGGCCCGGTCTAACGAGCTGAGGAGCATTTCCTTTTCTGGCTGAAGAGCGCGGAGCTGGCGGCTGAACTGCGGCGCAAGAAAAGGCGCGGGCTGCCGCTTGGCAGGTACCGGCTGCGTTCGCGCCAGTTTGGCTTGATCCGCACTGAGCAGGCCGTTTTCCGCCAGCCGGTCGAGCACTCGGTTTCTGGCTATTTCTGCCTGCGCCGGGCGGCGGTCAGGCCGCCTCCGCTCCGGCGACTGCGGCAGGCTGATCAGCAAGGCGGCTTCAGAAGGCGTGAGCCGGGCCGCGTCTTTCTGGAAATAAAAAAAGCAGGCCGCCTCAATGCCTTCAATATTGCCGCCATACGGGGCCAATGTCAGATAGGTTTCAAGGATGTCCTGCTTGCTCAGATGCCGTTCAAGGCGCAGAGCTTCGGCCATTTCAATCAGCTTGCTCAGCACTGTGCGCGGGCGTGGATGCAGCAGGCGCACAGTCTGCATGGTGATGGTGGACGCGCCGGAAACCGCGCGGCCATGCCCGGCCAGCTGCATGACCGCCCGGCCCAGCGCGAGCGGATCCATCCCCCAGTGCGACCAGAAGCGTTTGTCCTCGCAGGCTAAAAGAAGGCGGAGGAAGTCCGGGTCAATGCGCTCCAGCCGGGCAGGCAGCCGCCAGTAGCCACCTTGAGTCGTGAAGAGATGGAGCAGTTTGCCGTCCCGGTCCAGCACCTGCGCCGAGCAGGGCACTGGAAGCCTGCGCAGCAAGGGCGGCGGCTGGACGAGATATGCAAAAAAAAGGCCGCCGCTCAGGACGGCGGCGGCAGACAAGACTGAGAGGAGTCGCTTCATTCTTCTTTGCCGCCGAGAGGACAGACTGGGCGGCGTGTGGTTCAATAGCAGTGCGTCGGATATTCGGCGCAAACATCCTCATGCAGGCTGTCGATATTGGACTTGTCTGTGTATATGCTGTTGGTTCCGAATCGTGACGCGCCTTGAATTTTTATCATGCTGCCATCGTCATATCCCCAGCTGGTCACAGCCATGACCGCCATTTGCGGGTCCGCAGGCGCGCTTTCTTCGCTGACATAGTCTCTGCCGTAGTTGACGAACCAAGGCCCGCCGCTGGAGCCGCCTGTCTGGTCTGAGCCGATCACGACATTTGAAAAGGTGTCTTGAAGACCTAAGCTGTCAGTCCGAATCATGCGCGTTCCGTCATCCAGCGACGCTGGATACCCAAACTGGCTTATCTGGGCCGCCAGCAGCGTTTTGCCTTCTGTGAGCGCGGATATGTCAACATAGCTGTAATTGCCTGCCTGATGATTATATTTCCCTCCGACAGAATCACCCAGTGCCGGGAAAACTGCCTTGCCGACATAACGGTTCGTTGGTTTCTTTTTGATGACAACGACAGCAAGATCGTTTTCGCAAACCACTCCTGGTGATTCCACTTCACAGCTGTCAGTTCCGTCGTAATATACTGCTGGCACCCACCATTCTTCTCCTTTCCATGTCCCATAAGGTTTAGAATTACCATTCTGCATCGGCACAAAAAGAACCTCATCCGCCCATCCTTCAGCCCCTTGACCAAAGTTATGCACACAATGCGCGGCAGTGACCACTAAGCCTTTGTCAATGATTGATCCTGTGCATACATACCAATCTGAACCAAAACGCATCCACAGCTTGCCAACGCCGCGCGCCGTATCTTTTCTGTAATATGATGCTGTGGGCAGATTGTTTTTTGTGCTGGTCAAGGCTCTTTTGGTTGTGAACGGAAAAAGTCCTTCGCTGCCATAAGCTGCGGACGTTCTGCCGTCCTGCGCCTTTCTCTCCAGCATTGTGCGCACTCCAGCCGGAAGCTGGGCCGGATCAGTGATCATCGGCATCCGTGATTGAGGCCGGATGCCTGCTTTTTCCAGCTGGGCCATGTGCAGGTCAGGAGAGACATCTGAGGAGGACAGAGCGTTTTTCCGGCTTCGGCTGGAAACATTTTTATCATCAGCATGTCCGTCGCCAGCCAGTCCAATCAAGGAAAGCGCCATCGCAACACTGGCAAATTTCATGACGATCATTTTGCTTTTCATATCTTGCCACCTTTTTTTGGTTTTTTATTTCAAGCATCTGCGATATTGCAGATGCTTGATTTTCAAAAAAGGCTACTTCTTTCCTCCGGCAAAGTCAAGAAGAAAGGCGGTTTTCCTCTTAAAAACCGCCTTTCTTGCGGCACCGTATCAGCCGCGTTCAGTGCCCGACCGCAAGCAGGCCGCTGGCCGCCAAAGTCAGAATCACGACCTCGGCAATGGCCATGATCATGTAGGCTTTGTCGCCTTTTCTTTTGAAAACCGGCACAATCACGGCATAGCACAGAATGGTTATGCCGGAGAGAATGGCGATCGGCAGGAAGTTCATGTAATCGCCCTTGCCGATGAGCGTCATCCACGCCCAGCCGGTGGGCGCGTGATCCATGTGGAGGAAGTTGCTGTTCACTGCGGCAAGATATTCTTTCACCGAAAGGCCCCAGTACTTGGACAGCTCGTCTAACGGAATCACCGGCTCAATGATGCCGAACACGTAGAGGCCGAAGCTGATGACAATCAGCGCAAGACCGAGCAGCATTCCTTTTTCCAGCCAGGCAGCGTAGAGCATCTGCTCTTCAGATGCGGCCAGTTCCTTCTTATTTTCCATGAGAAGCCTCCTGAGTGTGTTGCACTGCAGGTTTTGCGGGCGCGTTCATAGCCTTGATGCCGTCATAGAGCGACTTGCTGCCGGCAAAGGCGAGGATGCCGATGACCATCCAGCGGATGAATGAGGGCTTGGCGACTTTGAGAATCCGCACACCGACGAAGGAGCCGAGCATGATGCCGATCAGCGAGGGCGCGACCAGCATCGGAATCACCGCGCCGTTGTTGAGATAAACCCAAGCGGCGGAAGTGTCGGTGATGGAAAGCAGGAATTTGCTGGTGGCGACGCTGATCTTCAGCGGCGCGCCCATCATCAGGTTGAGCACTGGCACGTTGGCCCAGCCCGCGCCAAGGCCGAACATGCCCGCCATCACGCCGATGATGATGAAGGTCAGCAGGCCGGGAATGGTGCGGTGAATCTTCCAGTCAAAGGTTTTGTCCGGGCCTTGGTAGATGCCGTAGATGCCGAGCGCGCTGGAGAGCGCGTCGGCCTTGGGCACGTCCGGGCAGTCGGATTTCTTGGCCGTGAACATAATCACCACGATGCCGAGGATGGTCACGCCGAGCAGCAGTTTGACGATGTGCGCGGGCAAGGCGAGGCCGAACATCGCCCCGACGATGGCGCAGCTGGAGGCGACCAGCGCGACTGGAATGGCAAGCCGCAGGCTGGCCAAGTTGGCCTTGAGCAGGCCCGGCCCGGCGGCCAGCGCGCCGGAGAGGGCGACCAAGAGGCCCGCGCCGCGCACGAAATCAATATGGAAGGGGAAAAAGCCGCCGATGATCGGCACGTAGAGCACGCCGCCGCCGACTCCGCCCAGCACCGCGACGATGCCCATGACAAAGGTCACGACTAACAGCAGCAGCGGCCAGATCCACCAAGCTGTTGCGTCCGCCGGGACAGCCTCGGCTCCAAATGCTGCGGCTGGAAGCGCCAGCAGCAGGGCGGCCAGCAGGACGGGCATCGCCCCCCAACCCTTACTTGTTCCGTTTTTCTTCATTTTGCCCTCTTTTTCGATTTGTTTAAAAAAGCAACAGTTGTTGACAAATTCAACACTGACAGACAGTGGCAGCGGCGGCAAACTTGACACTCTTGCTTTGTAATTGCTTGAAAACAATACAACTTCCGAAGCAGGCGAGCTGACAGGCAGCCCTGTCAGCATAATGGAGGCAAACAAAAAATAAAAGTCAAGAAAAAAATGCGGAGAGAAAGACCTTCTGAGGCTTGATCTTTTCCGCAGCGGTGTTAAGATGGTGAAAACATTTGCCGGGATAAAATCTTGGCAAAGTCTTTCTTTTTCAAACAGATGCAGAAAGGAGACAGCGATGAGGGAAAAAAGCGGGCAGCTAATTGGGCAGGCGGAAATCATCGCGCTGGCGACCGACGGTTCTTCTTACACCGACGGCGCGGCGCAGGAGGCGATTTTTCTCGCTCAGGCCTGCGGGGCTAAACTCGTGGCGCTGCATGTCATTCCGATTGATTCGGAGGTGGCGATGAGCATCCATGCTGTTTCCAAAGTTCTGCGCGAGGAGATCAGCGGTCATCTTGATAAAATTCTCAAAATGGCCAAGGATGCCGGGGTGGTCTGCGAGGCGTTCGTTGAGGAGTCATATCAGCCGGATAAAACAATTGCCGAGCTGGCCCGCAGGGAGCAGGCTGATGTTCTGATCATGGGTCGGCATGGCCGGGGAGGTCTGCTCAAACTGCTGGTCGGCAGCATGACCGCCAAGGTTATCGGTCACGGTTTCCCAAAAGTGCTTGTAGTGCCAAAAGATTTCTCCATCGGCGGCGAAAAGGTCCTCGTGGCGGTCGACGGCTCCGAATCGAGCGGCCTTGCGGCGGCGGAGGCGGTGAGCATAGGCGCGAACTGCTCCAATTTGAACGAGGTTTACGTGGTCTCTGTGGCCTCGTCTGAGGACGGGCTGGCGCAAGCCCAAGAGCTGGTCGAGGCGGTGTGCCGACAGGGCTTGGAGCAGGCGCCGCACGTGGCCTTCCATCCGCTGGCCTTGGTCGGCAAACATGCGCCGGAGGTGATCACAGCAGCGGCGCGGGAGCGCAATGTGGATATGATTTTAATTGGCGGCCATGGCAAGGGCCTGAGCAAGCTGCTCATGGGCCATGTCACCGAAAAGGTCATCGGCAAGGCGCACTGCGCCGTGCTGGTGCTGAAAAAAGAGGCGTAGGCAGCTCTGTGTCCTGCTCCGCAGGCGGCGGAGCAGGATGCGCAGGAGAACGTGTTGATTTTGCTCAACTGGCGGTTCGTGCTATTGCAATGCAACGCTTTGTAACAGAATTTCAACTTTCAACCGCGTAACCACAAATAATATTTGTTCATGTCCGCAGCCCTCTTTTTCCTCCGCTTCATCGCCGTGGTCAGCTTGGTGCTGGCCGGGGCGCATTATTATCTTTGGCGGCGTTTGGTCAAGGACACCGGCCTCAGCGGCAGAGCCAGAAGCGCAGGCACAGCGGCCCTCGTCAGCCTCTTTTTCCTGCCGCTGCTCCCCCGCCTGCTGGAGCGGCATCTGCCTTACGCATACACCTTCCACATCTCCTGGCTGGGCTATCTCTGGCTGGGGATGCTCCTGCTCTTCTTCGTTTTTTTTCTCTGCGCCGATGCCCTGAAAATCCTTGCCTTAGCAGGCCGCTGCCTGCTGCTGCGGCAATGGGCAAAGCCGGATCCGGCCCGCTGGCAGCAGCTTTCCCGCCTCACTGCTGCTGCCGGGCTGCTCATCGTGCTGACCGTCACCGCCTTCGGCGTGAAAAAAGGAGCCGAGCCGCCGACAGTCCACCGGGTTGAGATCAGCCTGAACACGCTGCCCGCCGCCTTCAAGGGCTTCAAGATTGTGCAGCTTTCTGACATCCATATCGGCGAGATGACCACCGCCGCTGAACTGGCCGAAATCGTAGCCATAGTCAACCGCCTTGAACCGGACATGGTCGCGATCACCGGCGATTTGGTGGACGGCGAGGCGGCGCAGCTGCGCGGCGAACTGGCTCCGCTGGGAGGCTTGCGGGCGAAGGAGGGCGTGTTCTTTGTCACTGGCAACCACGAGTACTACAGCGGCGCGGAGGACTGGCTGCCGGAGATTGAGCGGCTGGGCGTGCGGATTCTCCGCAATGAACGAACCGAGCTGCGGCGCGGCGGCGACAGCGTGGTGATCGCCGGAGTCAACGACCACAAGGCGGGCCGCTTCGGCGATGCGCCTGACTACGAGCGGGCGTTAGGCGGGATTGCGCCGGGCCGCACGGTTATCCTGCTCGCGCATCAGCCTGCCGCCGCCCAGAAGGCTGCCGTCTGGCAGCCGGACTTGGTGCTGTCCGGCCACATGCACGGCGGCCAGATCTGGCCTTTCAAATACTTCGTCCTTCTCCAGCAGCCCTACATCCGGGGCCTGTACCGCGAGGGCAAGATGCAGATTTACGTCAATCAGGGCACAGGCAGCTGGGGGCCGCCGATGCGGGTGGGCACGGAGAAGGAAATCACCGAGCTGATCCTCAAGTAGTGCCTCGCCCGATGTCAAAAGAAACCCTCGCTCGATCTCGCAGCACGAGGTCGAGCGAGGGAATTATACGGGATCGAGCGATGCCGTGTTATGAGATCGAGCGAGGGTTTGTAAAAACCTCGCCCGATGTTTTTGCAGGAGCAGCAGGGAACGGCCCCTGAGCGGAGCCGAAGGCGCGCGTCAGGGCTTCTTGAACGCCTCGGCCAGCTCCGTCACGGCCATGGCGTAGCGGTTGGAGTGGTTCCAGTGAGTGATGGCCTGAAAGTTGGGATAGCCCGCGATGTAGCGGAAGGCCTGCGCTGACTGCTGCGGATCCAATTCCAGCCCGACAATCGACAGCGACCGACTGCCCGGCGAAGGCGGAATCGTCCGGCCTGGCGCGGCGGCGCGGACGGCCTCGACTGGAACCCGGCCTTTCTGCCAGCCTTTCTCCATCGCCTCGCGCAGCCGTTTGTCCTTCAGCTCCGGCCCCAGCTCAGCGTAAACCGGCGCGTCCAGCACCCAGCCGTGCTTGCTGATGTAATTGGCAATGGAAGCGAGCACATCCGGCACTGAGTTCCAGACATCGCGCTTGCGGTCGCCGTCAAAGCTGACTGCGAAGGAGCGGAAGGAGGAGGGAATGAATTGCGTCTGGCCGAAGGCCCCGGCATAAGAGCCTTTGATGCCGTGCGGATCAATCCCGTTTTCCTTGCAGAGGCGGAGGAAATCAACCAGCTGTTCTCGGAAGAAGTCCGAGCGGCGCGGGTATGCGTCAAAGAGGGTGTTCAGCGTCTGAAGAACATCAAAGCTGCCCTGATTCGTGCCGTATTTGGTCTCCACCGCCCAGATGGCGACAATGGTTTCCCGATTCACGCCGAACTGTCCTTCAACGCGGTCGAGCAGTGCTTTGTGCTCGCGCAGCTTGGCCTTGCCGGTGCGGATATTCTGCTCGGTGACGAAGAGCGGAGAATATTGATAGTACGGCTTGGCCTCCCAAGGCCGGTCCATCAGCTCCAGCACTTTTCTGGAGATTTTCTGGCCTTGAAAGATCTGGCGCAGCTCGTTCTGGCTGAAGCCGTATTTCTGCTCCAGCTCGCGGAAGAGCTGGCGGTATTTCGGCTGCTGAAGGTCAATCAGCTGGCCGTCCTGCACCAGATCGGCGGCTTTGGGAGCCTTGCCTGTCTGCGCAAATGCCGGTGCAGGCGGTACGGCGAGCTGGAGGGCGGCGAACAGCAGGACGGAGCAGGAAAGGGAGGCTATGCGCATGAGAAAGGCCGGAAGTTCAGGTTGATCAGACGGCCTGCCGCCCGAACTGGCAGCTGAAGGCCTTGATGAAATCGTCAAGCTGGTCAGCAGGCAGGGCGTTGATGCCCGCCGCCGCCGCTCGTCCGCCGCCGCTCGGAAACTGGCGGCAGAGCAGGTCCGCGCCGTTCCGGTTCTGCAAAGGAGCGCGGACGCTGACCAAGAGCGAGCCGTCGCGGTTTTCGGTCAGCAGGGCGTGCGCCTGCGCGGGCCGCTGATTGGCGAAGGCGTTGGCGCAGACCCCGGAAACCCGCCGCGCCCACGCTTCGGCAGGCAGGCGGAAGACCCGGCCTGCTTTGTCCTCATGCAGCGGTTTGGCGGACAAAGCTCTGTCCATGTCGTTCTGGCAGCCTTCGCGCAGCGTGCGCAGGGCCGGGGATTCGGCATGAAAAGCCAGCGGATTTTCGTAAGGCCGGACAAGGCGGTACAGCTCGGCAGGATGAAAATAGAGATCGTCCAAGGCCGCGCCGTAGCCGTTGTAGTTGAGCAGAATGCCGATCTCGCGCAGCCGCTCCGTATCCTCCTGACTGAGGCCGAGCCGCCGGGCGAGCTGGAGGGCGGCTTCATCCAAGTTGTCGCCGAAAGCCCCGGCCACCGCCCAAAGCGCGTGTTTGTCCTCCAGCAGCCAGTTGACAATCAGCGAGGTGCAGAGCAGCGGCTCCGGGTCAATATGCACGGTCAGCCGTTCGGAAACCGGCACCTCGCCTGCGTAATGATGATCAACGTACAGCACCGTGCAGCCGTTGGCGAGCAGCTTGAGCAGGCTGGCGCGGTTTTTGTCCAGAGAGATGTCCAGCACCGTGATCTGGCCGCCGCGCTCCTCCTCAATCTGCTGAAGCAGGGCGATGTCCCGCTTCACGCCGGTGATCAGGCGGGCTTCCGGTTGCGGCTGCGCCAGCCGGAGCTGGTGCAGGGCGCAGATGCCGTCCGCGTCGCCGTTGAAAACATCCGTCGTCTTCATAGCCTTAGAAATCCACGCCAAAGGGCGCGCCGATATTGGCGAGCTGGAACATGATGGTGATCTGCTCGTTGTCCGGGGTGGTCTCCGCGCCCAGCTCAACGGCCCAGCAGGCCGGATGATAAACCAAACTTACCTTCTCTTTGAGGGTTATCGAATCTTCCAAAGATTTCTCCAGCGAGTAGCCTGCGGAGAAGTCATACATCAAGTTGACCAAGGCTGAGAGCCGCACTGAGCTGGTGTCGCTGCCGCCCTGGGTGTCCTTGTAGATATTTTTATAATAGAGATAATCCAAGGAGAAGATGTCGCCCCGCCAGCTCCGGTAGTCGCCTTCGGCGAAATGGCGGAGGAAACCGTCATCGTAGACGTTAAGATCTGTCTCATAGCGGAAAATCATGCTGCTGGTCGGATACCAGGCGGTGCGCAGCTCGATCGGCAGGAACGGCTCGTCGCCTGCGTCGCTGCGCAGGTCATAGCTCTGCTGGAGCTTGACATAGCCGTAGTCGCGCTCAAACTCCTCCTTGTTCCGCTTGATCCCGGAAACAGTGAAAAAGTTGTTGATGCCATAGGTGATGCTGTTCTGGTCGCCGAAGCTGTCCACCCCGTCAAACTGGGGCAGATTCTTATCGTCATCGGTGACATAGGTGTGCTTGAGGAAGGGGCGGAGGACATGGCTCCAGCCGTCGCCGGCAGTTCCGAAATCCTTGCGCATCAGCGTGGAGAGTTCAGACTGAAGAATGCCGAGAAGCCGGTTTTCCGTGTCGCTGTCAGCCCAAGCCGCATCGCCGTTGCCGTCAATGGCGTAAGCTGTGTTGCGGAGACCGGCGGTGACTGAGCCGTTCAGCCGCTGCTCCAGCAGCGGCACAGCCGCCGTGACTTTAGGATACAGATCAAGCCGCTGCGCTCCGACACCTTCTTCGCGCCAGTAATGAACGTAGTCCGTGCTCCATGACAGGTCAGTTTTCACCGCCTCATAAACGGTCAAGCGACCGTTATGTTCGATTTCCGGCAATTTCCAAAGAGCGGCCGAGCCGTTCTCGCCTTCGGCGAGATCGTCAACGCCGGTCAGGCTGGCCCGCAGCGACATGCCGTTGCCCCAGGAGCGCAGCGCCTTCAGGCTGTTGGTCCGCTGATCTGTGGTTCTGTCCTGCAAGCCGCGTCCGAACTGCTCCAAATAATAACGGTCGCTGAGGGTCAGGCCGGTGCGGCCCAAATCAAATTCGCTCAGGTAATCGCGGTCGGAAACCAGATCAATGTCCAAACGGGTTGTCCATTCGCCGAATTCCTGATCCGCCTTGCCCCGCAGCCAGTACCGCTCCTGATCTGTGTAGGTGCGGCTGCCTTCGGCCTTCAGATCGTCTGAGAGAAAATTGGCCATGAGCGTGCCTTTGCCGCCCTGATCCAGCGCATAGCGGCCCTCGGCTCCGGCCATGAAGCCCCGGTTGGCGATGTAATGCGGATACAGGGTGATGTCCGCGCTTGGCGAGAGATTGATGAAGAAAGGCAGCTCCATGCCGAAGCCGTTGCGGTCGGACATGGACACCAGCGGGAAAAGGAAGCCGGTCTGGCGGCTGCGCTTGGCCGGAAGAATCATGATCGGCGTGTAGAGCACCGGCACATCCTTGATGCGGAAGGTGGCGTGTTTGAGATACGCGTAGCCGCCGTCGGTGATGTCCGCCTCCGCCGCCTTGAAGCTCCACGGCGGCGTTTCGCCGTCCTGGAGCTTGCAGGTGATGATCCAGCCGTCCTCTATATGATAGGTCAGCTCGCCGGTTTTCTCAATTTTCTGGCCTTCAAGGTGCATGTCCTTGTACTGGCGGATGATGGCCGCGTTCTCAAAGGAGCCGGTCTCCTGCTTGAGATTGACTGTGCCGCCGTCCGCCTTGAGCTGGTCAGGGCCGATTTCGATAAAGACCTTGCCGTCCGCCCGCACCGTGCCCTCGTCCATGTTGTAGAGCATCCGGTCGGCCTTGACCGTGGTCATGACCGTGGAGACCATGCGCGGCCCGGCCTCATCCGCCTCGGCAGCGGCGTTCTCACTGATCTGCGGCACAGCCTTGGAGCTGCCGCTGTCCGCCGGACGCTGCTCCTCCTCCGGCTGGCCCGCATCCTCGCCGAGCAGGTCGTTCCAGCGGGCTGACCGGCCTTTTTTTCTGTCCGCCGCCGTTTTTTGCAGCTTGATCAGTTCAACATGGCCTTCCGCCACAATCCGGGCAGGATTCTCCAGCCGGGTCAGCTTGTCGGCGTTGATCTCCCATTGCAGGGCCTTGACAGACTCCGCCTCAGCGGCGGCAGGACGCAAAACGGAAACGGCGCAGCAGACCAGCGCCGCTGCCGGGAAAAAATATCGCTGGGAATGCACGGTGACGCGCTCCTGTGGATGTGTTCGGAAAAGGAAAAGAACAGCTTGCAAACGGCTGGTTCAGCCTCAAACTTACGCTCCCGCCCTGCCCGTGTCAAGGGAAAAGGCGCGGCAGGCGGCGCAGTTTGTCCTTGCGCAAAGCGGAATTTTCTTTTATACAGCAAGGTATTGCGCAGTCAGGTTTTTGGCCCTTCAACCTCATCCTTGCCAAAGTGAATTCCTCCGGCGGCAGCGGTCTCCGCATCTCCGCAGTCTTCCTATGAACTACATCTTCGGCCCGGTCAACTCGCGGCGGCTCGGACGTTCGCTGGGCATTGACCTCTTCAGGGAAAAGATCTGCTCCCTCAACTGCATCTACTGCGAAGTGGGGGCAACCACGCTTCTGACCTGCGAGCGGGTGGAATATGCTCCAACAGTGGCGGTCAAGGCGGAGATAGATGCCTTTTTCGCGGATCAGGAGCGAGCGGCGGCAGTGGATTTCGTCACGGTCACGGCCAGCGGCGAGCCGACGTTGCATTCTGGCTTGGGCAAGATTCTCGCCCACCTGAAGCAGCGGGCGGCGAAACCGGTTGCAGTGCTGACCAATGGCACTCTGCTCTGGGACGCGCAGGTGAGGCGCGAGCTGGCCGCTGCGGATGTGGTTATTCCATCGCTGGATTCCGCCTTGCCTGCCGGATTCAGGAAGATTGACCGACCGGCCCGCTGCCTTGATTTGGCCAAAATCATCGAGGGGCTGACAGTCTTTTCGCACGAGTTTCACGGCCAGATCTGGCTGGAAATCCTGCTCGCCCAAGGCATCAACGACACGGATGAGGAAGTGGCGGCCCTCTGCCAGGCGGCGGCGCAGATGCGGCTTGACCGCATTCAGCTCAACACGGTGATCCGGCCTCCGCTGGAGCCGTTCGCCCGGCCTGTGGAACAAGCACGGATGGAGGCGGTTGCAGCGGAGTTTCTCCGTCACGACCCGGCTCGGCCTGTGGACATGCTTTCCGGCGGCGCAACGCAGGAGGAAAACGGAGCAGACGGGCAAAGAACAATTGATCTCGGCAAGACTGCGGACCGGCTGGCCTTGCAGGCTGAGATTGTTGAAATGCTGAAACGGCGGCCTTGCACGGCTGCCGACATAAACCGCGTCTTCCATGCGGGAGGGGCGGACAGGGTTGAGCAGCTGCTTGACGCGCTGATCCGGGACGGTCTGCTGCACAAGCGGACGCACAACGGCAGGCTCTATTATCAGACAGGCCCGGACGAGGCGCATTCGGAATGAGCGCGGCTGCTTAGATTGTTTACTTTTTTATTCAGGATGTTGAATTATGACCGATGAAGCGGAGAAGCCCGCTGAAGAGCAGCAGGAGAAAAAGGCGCGCAAAGCGTCAGTGAAAAAAGACGCGCCGGAAGCGGCGGCAGAAGAGGCGACACCGCCTGCGCCGAAGAAGCGCGCCCCTCGCAAAAAGAAAAGCGAAGAGACGACTGTAGTTGCAACAACAGCAGAGACAGTTCAGCCGGAAGCTCCAGCTGAAGAAAAGAAGGCCCCGAAGAAACGCGCTCCTCGCAAAAAGCAAAGCGTAGAGCCTGCGGCAGCGGAACCAGCGGCGGAGATAGTACAGCCAGAAGCTCCGGCTGAAGCGGCAGTGCCGCCTGATGCTGTGCCGGAAAAGAAAGTGCCGAAGAAACGCGCTCCTCGGAAAAAGAAAAGCGAAGAGCAGCCAGCGGCGGAAGAAGCAGCCGCGCCTGTTGCAGAGGAGACCGCGCCGCCGGTGGCTGCTGCCGAGGTGATTCCCGCTGAAGAGCAGCCGTCGTCCGCTGAAGCCAGCACCGCAGCGGCACCAGCTACAGACGCAGTGCCTCCCGCGAAGAAGAAGCGTTCGCGCCGCCGGGGCAAGAAAAAGGCCGAGCCGCAGACAGATCAGGGCGGGGCCGCCCTTGTCAATGAGGCTGCTGCGCCAGCGCCGCCTGCTGAGAAGAAAGGCCAGCGGGAAAAGAAGCGGCCTGAGCGGCAGCCGCAGCGGAGCCGGACAGAGGACGATGATGAAGACGATCTGATTCGCGATGATGAGCCGCAGGAGCGCAGCGGCAAAAAGGTCTGCGCGAAGCTGCTGATCAACGCGGAGGAGCCGGAGGAATGCCGCATCGCCATTGTTGAGGACGGGCGGCTGGAAACCTTCCATGTCTCAACCACGGTGAGCGAGCGCACCAAGAACAACATCTACAAAGGCCGGATTGTCTCTATCGAGCCGAATCTGCAAGCCGCCTTTGTGGAGATCGGCACCGGGCGCAACGGCTTCCTGCCGTTCTGCGACATTCACCCGGAATACTACAAAGAGGACATCAGCGAGCAGACCCGCACGCTCATCCGCCAGCAGCAGTGGCGGAAGCTGAAGATTGAGGATGTGGTCAACAAGGGACAGGAAGTCTTGGTGCAGGTGGTCAAGGAGATCACCGGCAACAAAGGCGCGAACATGACCACCTATCTGTCGCTGCCGGGCCGCTGCCTTGTTCTCATGCCGGGCAGCGACAGCACCGGCATCTCGCGCAAGATCTCCGGCGAGGAGCGGCGCAGCGAGCTGCGGCAGATGATCGGCAACCTCAGCCTGCCGGAGGGCATCGGCTACATCATCCGCACGGCCAGCGCCGAGATCACCCCGGTCGCGCTGGAGGAAGACCTCAGCCAGCTGCTCACGCTTTGGGAGGAGATCAAGCGGCGCGGTCAGACCATGCCCTCGCCCGCAATGGTCTATGAGGATCAGGACACCATCGTCCGCTTTCTCCGTGACCATTTCACCCCGGACATTCAGGAGATCATCGCTGACACCCAAGATGCCTGCGATCAGGCGACCCGCTTTGTCGCTGGCCTGCCGGAACAGCAGCGGAAAATCCAAGTCAAGCTGCACCGGGGCGTGAAGCCGATCTTCAATCAGCACAGCATCGAGGAGCAGATTGAGTCCATCTACCAGCCGCAGGTGCAGCTGCCGTCCGGCGGCTCAATTGTCATCAACCCCACCGAAGCGCTGGTGGCCATTGATGTCAACTCAGGCCGCACCTCGCAGCGGGGCGACTTCGACCAATCCATCTTCCTCGCCAACATGGAGGCGGCGGACGAGCTGGCCCGCCAGCTCCGCCTGCGCGACCTCGGCGGCCTGATTGTCGTGGACTTCATTGACATGCGCAACATGTCCCACATCAAGGAGGTGGAGCGGCAGGTCAAGAACGCCATGCGCCGCGACAAAGCCAAGGTGGACATCAGCCGCATCTCGCGCTTCGGCCTGATGCAGATATCACGCCAGAAGATGGGCGCGCCGATTGAGAAGGGCAGCTATCACGTCTGCGAATACTGCGGCGGGCGCGGCGTGCTCCGTTCGGTCGAAACGCTGGCTCTGCACTACTTGCGCCGGATTCAGACCGGAGTCAGCCGCAGGAGGGTGCGGCGGGTTGAGGTGCATCTGCCGCTCGAAGTCGGCCAGTATCTGCTCAACAAGAAGCGGGAGGACATCGCCGAGCTGGAGGCCAAGCATCAGGCGGCGATTGAAATCCGCCTCTGCCCGGAGATGAAGCCCAACGATCAGAAGATTGATTTTCTGCTCTGACACCCGCCGCCCTGTCCGCTCTCTTGACAAAAGGGCGGACAGGCGGTAATCTTTGCAGCGGCATTCTTCTTCATCGCCCGGATGGCGGAACAGGTAGACGCAAGGGACTTAAAATCCCTCGGCTCTTCGCAGCTGTACGAGTTCGATTCTCGTTCCGGGCACCACGTCAATTCAAGGGTTGCGGCTGAAAGGCGGCAGCCCTTTTTCTTTTATGGCAGGCAGCCGCTCGGTTATGGGGAACGCTTGACCCTTTTTTGTGAGAGCAGAGCAGCTTTCGCATTTCTTGAAAAAAGGTGCCGCTTATGCTATATTTGACAGGTCTCGTTCCCGCGCTGGGATGCAAGAGACCCGCCGCGCCGCCCGATTGTATTTCTCAAAAAACACAGCCGCAGTTTTCAGCCGACACCATGAAAAGCACCCCGAAGAAACGGAATATTGAGCAACATGCCCATGTTGACGAAGATTGGTTTAACAAACAGTTTTTTAGTAAGTTAAAAGAACTTACTACGATGCGAGATCGTGGTTGTATTACTCAAGAAAAATTTGATGAAATGTTGGTAAGTAATATCGCTGAAATACAGGGGCGTGATATCCAAAATTTAAACAAACAAAAATTATTTGGAAACGGATTGAAAGGTGGACAAGCCAACTTGGCAGATTATTCTTTTTCAGATATTAAGGACATTGAATGCGTTTCAGTGCATTTTCGTGATTTAGAATCGAATATAATAAGATATATAAAAAATGCCGATATAGTTGTTGGCTGTGTGGCGTGGCTTACAAGTTTTCCCATACTAAATTCTCTTAAAGAGAAGGTGGCCGTATCTATTGTAGTTCAAAAGGAAGAATTTCTCAGGCCAGATTATGGTGAAAAAAAAGATTGCTCTAATAAACGTCTTCATAAATCCTATAATTCACTACCTCGCCTTTATCGAACAAATAAAGCAACGTCAGAAGCGATAGTGTTACGTACAAATACTATGGACTCAGAAGCAGAACCAATATCTGCTATCCGTTGTGTTGGATTTGCAAGAAGAAAAAACCAATTTTCTCTCCCTTTAATGCACCACAAGTTTCTTGTTTTCTGTCGATACAAAGGAATATATGAAGAATATGAAGATTATACAGGTAAATATCCATCGTGCAATTTGTTTGGCAACTATGGAAAAATTAAACCTTACGCTGTTTGGTCAGGATCATACAATTTATCAAAAAACGGCAACAACTCCTTTGAAAATGCGCTATATATAGAATCACTATCTTTAGCTTCAGCATATTTTTCAGAATGGGGACAAGTGGCTGCTCTTTCGGAACCTCTGAATTGGGAGTCAGAATGGGTTCACCCTGAATATACTGTCGGCACAGGAAGTTGATAGGCTTGTCATCATGTACGCCCACAAAGGAGCCGTGCGCAAGTATTCCCCTGATTTTATCGTGCGGCTGAACAACGGGGCGCACCTGATCTTGGAAACCAAAGGGCAGGACAACGAGCTGGCCCGCAGCAAGCGGGAATATCTGCGGGAATGGGTGGAGGCGGTCAACAATCATGGCGGCTTCGGGATTTGGCATGAGTCTGCTTCCTTCCGCCCGAACGAGATTGCTGGGATATTGGAAGGGATTGCCCGGAAGGAACAAGGCCGCAGTTTCAGGAATAATTGACAACCTATCTACAGCAGGATACAATACACTGAGCTGTATTCCTGTTTTTTCAGAGCCTGTCGGGCTGTGCATTTTCCTTTCAAACCCTTTTGCTCGATACAGTCTGCCATGTGCCAAATCAACGCCGCCGCACTCGCCGAATTCATCCTGATTTCTTATCCTGATAAGAACATCACTCCGATGAAATTGCAGAAACTTGCCTATTACGCAAAGGCATGGGCACTTGTTGCGGGCAGGCCGTGCATTGATGCTGCATTTGAACGGTGGGAATATGGCCCGGTGAACAGGTCTATTTATCTTTCCTATAGGGATTTCAGCAAGCAGCCCATTCCTGCGCCTGCAACTCCATCAGAGCAGCAGATACAAGGTGAAGATGCGGAGCTGCTGAAATTCTTCCTCGATCCTTATGTGAATCAGTCCGCTGTTGCTTTGAGCGCAATGACGCATAAAGAAACACCGTGGACAGACACGCCGCCTGATCAGGTCATTCCTGATCAGGTTATCTATGATTACTATTCAAAACTTTCCTTTGCAAAAAATTTCCAAGGCAAGAAATGGAATGAAGGGGAATATTTCGTTGTGAAAACCAATTCTTGGTATTGATTCACAATGGACATGACGGAAGAAGAGGCGGAAAACTATGC